>JAQBQI010000482.1 GCA_028287085.1 Myxococcaceae bacterium | reverse complement strand
CCGTCAGCACGGCCTGGAGGTCGCCGCGAAACACGGCCCCCTCGGCGACGGCCAGGCGCGCGGCCCGCACCCGGGCGTCGACGTAGCCGCCCGGCTGGATGCGCATCTCGTCGTGCGCGGTGACGCTGCCGGAGAGGGTGCCCGCCACGACGACGCTGTTGGCCTCGACCTCGGCCTCGACGACGCCGCCCTCCTCGACCACGAGCGTGCCGTTGAGCACCAGGGCGCCGCGCAGCCGCCCGGCCACCACCAGCTCCCCTTCGCCTCGCACGCTGCCCTCGATCGTGAGACCCGATTCGATTCTGCTGCTCATTGGGGCGCGGACACTACTCCCAGCGGGCGTGCGGCGTCACCGTCCCACGCGAGAGAGTCCATTGCCCCGGCGGGGGCGCAAGGTATGTTCGCGCCCGATGACAGCCACCGGCCACGATGATTTGCTGCAGGGCGAGGGCGACCTGCTCACGATATTCGAGCAATCCTTCCGCCCCGCGAAGCGCGCCGTGGGCATCGAGTCCGAGCGCGTCGCGCTCTTCGACGACGGCGCGCCGCTGCACTACCACTCCGCGCCCGGCCGCCCCGGCGTCGACGCCATCTTCGCCGCCCTCGTCGCGCGCCACGGCTGGACCCCGACGCCCCCCGAGACCGACGGCGGCCCGATCCTCGGGCTCGAGCGCGACCGCGCGAACATCACCCTCGAGCCGGGCTCGCAGTTCGAGCTCTCGGGCGCGCCGCACGACTCGCTGCACGGCCTCTACGCCGAGCTCGGCGCCCACCGCGACGAGATGAACGGCCTCGACCTCGCGCCGAAGCTCCATCTCCTGGGCCTCGGGTTCCAGCCCTACGCGAAGCAGGACGACCTCGACTGGGTGCCCAAGTCCCGCTACCCGATCATGCGCGCGTACCTGCCGACGCGCGGCGCGCGGGCGCTCGACATGATGCGCCGCACGGCGACGGTGCAGGCCAACTTCGACTTCGCCGACGAGCGCGACGCGATGCGCAAGCTGCGCGCGGCGCTCGGGCTCTCGGCCGCGGTGTCGGGCCTCTTCGCCAACAGCCCCCTGAAGGAGGGCGCGCGCCAGCCCGTGAAGAGCGAGCGCGCCCTCGTCTGGCTGGGCATGGACCCCGACCGCAGCGGCCTGCTCCCCTTCGCGTGGAAGCAGGGCGCCGCGCTCGGCGACTACGCGCGGTGGGCGCTCGACGCGCCGATGTTCCTGGTGAAGCGCGACGGGGTCGCGGCGCAGGCGACGACGCACACCTTCCGGCGCTTCCTGGCCGAGGGCTTCGACGGCCACCGCGCCACGCAGGGCGACTGGGAGACGCACCTGAAGACGATGTTCCCCGAGGTGCGCCTCGCGCGAACGCTGGAGGTGCGCGGGGCCGACTCGGCGCCCCTCCCCTACGCCGCCGCGCTCGCCGCCCTCTGGACCGCCGTGCTCTACGACGACGAGGCCCTCACCGCCGTCGAGGAGAGCTTCGTCCCCTTCGGCCACGACGCCTGGCAGGCGCTGCGCCCGCGCATCGCCGCCGAGGGCCTGCTTACCCCCATCGGTAAGACCACCGTCGGCGCGCTGCTCCGGGCGCTGCTCCCGGTGGCCGTCGCGGCCCTCGGCCGGCGCGCCCTTACCGGCGCCGACGGGCGCGACGAGCGCCGCTACCTCGACCCGCTGCTCCCGCTGGTGGCCGACGACCGCTCGGTCACCGACGCCCTGCTCGACGGCTGGACGCCCGCGCGCCCCGACGCCCTCGCGAGCCTGATGACCCGCTGCGCGTTCTGACCGGCGTCCGGGCTGGGGCGTTCTTTTCTTCCCTTCACCCGGCGCTTCGTCTAGTCGCACCCGCCTATGGGAGTCCTGCATTTCATCAAGCAGCTCGTGAGCATCCCGGGTCTCACGGCGCTCACGCACCAGTACGGCACGGCCATGTACTGGATCCTGATCGTGATCGTCTTCGCCGAGACGGGCCTGGTGGTGACGCCCTTCCTCCCGGGCGACTCGCTGCTCTTCACGGCGGGCTTCGTCGCGAGCAGCACCGGGGAGCTCAACGTCTTCCTGCTGGGCGGCGCCCTCATCGCCGCGGCCATCGTCGGCGACACGGTCAACTACCACGTGGGCCGGGCGATCGGCCCCCGCGTGATGACCAGCGAGAACTCGCGCTTCTTCAACAAGCAGTACCTCGCCAAGACCCACGCCTACTTCGAGAAGTACGGCGGCAAGACGATCATCCTCGCGCGCTTCGTGCCCATCGTCCGCACCTTCGCGCCCTTCGTCGCGGGCGCCGGCGCGATGAGCTACCCGAAGTTCATCACCTACAACATCGTCGGTGCCGTCGCGTGGGTCACCGCGATGATGGGCGCGGGGGTCTTCCTCGGCGGCCTGCCCATCGTGCAGAGGCACTTCGAGAAGGTGGTCATCCTCATCGTGATCGTCTCGGTGCTGCCCATGGTCTTCGAGTACCTGAAGAGCCGCTCCGAGAAGCCGACCGACGCCGCCTAGCTCCGCGCCGCGGGTGAGGTCTCCCCGCTACTTCCGCCGCCGTCGCCGCCACCCCGCCGCGAGCCCCAGCAGCCCCACGAGCA
>JAQBQI010000481.1 GCA_028287085.1 Myxococcaceae bacterium | reverse complement strand
TTCGCGCGCGAAAGTCTCGGCGACCACCGAGGTGGTCAAGCCGTCGACGGTCGAGGCGAGCGCGCGCGGCTCTTCGCGGAGCGCGACCGTGATCGTCCGTCGGTCGAGCACCGCCTCGTTCGAGAGCGCGGCGGCACGACAGAGAACGTTCTGCAGTTGCCGCACGTTCCCAGGCCAGCCGTAGTGCTGGAGCGCGACGAGCCCGTCGGACGACACCGCCCGCTTCCCGACCTCGCCCGCAAGGCGGTCGAGGAGATGGACCACGACGCGAGGCACGTCGACGAGGTGGTGACGGAGCGCCGGCGTCCGGACAGAGAGCGTGTGAAGCCGGTAGTAGAGATCCTCGCGGAAGAGGCCCCGGCCCATCAACGCGAGGAGGTTTCGGTGCGTCGCGACGAGTACCCTCACGTCGACCATCCTCGGCCGCCCGCCAAGCGGGCGCAGCTCGCGGGTTTCGAGTACCCGGAGGAGGATCGCCTGCGCGTCGAGCGGCAACTCTCCGATCTCGTCGAGGAAGAGCGTCCCGCCGTTCGCCTCCTCGAAGAGTCCGCGCTGGCGGGAGACGGCGCCCGTGAAGGCGCCCCGCTCGTGGCCGAAGAGCTCGGAGAGCATGAGCGACGGATGGATCGCAGCGACGTTCACGGCGACGAAGGGACGACCGTGGCGCGTCGAGAGGGAGCGAAGGGCGCGGGCGACGAGCTCTTTGCCCGTGCCGGTCTCGCCTTGGATCACGACGCTCGCGCGGGTGGGTCCGTAGCGCGCGATCGCATTGCGCAACCGGAGCATGGCGGGTGCGTCACCGATGAGTCCGGTCCGTGCTTCGAGCCCGTGGTCAGGCTCGTGGTCGACGGAGTAGAGCGGGTCGGGAAGCTCGGACGCCTCCCCCGCTCGCGACGAGAACAAATCATCCATGGGACCTCGGCGCTCGCTACCGGTCACGAGGGTGGCCGCTGGCAACGAGAAGGTGCGGGGAGCGGAAGTGCTCGCTCTCACGGTAGCGAGTGCGCGACCGTCTTCGTAGCCGCCGGATCGGTGTAATCCGCAGTGTCCCTGTGGACAACGGGATGTCGGTCAATCCGGAGTGCTCGCGACCTCGGGGAGCTGTGACGCGAGAGGGCGCCAGTGCGCGACTCGGTCCCGTGCTCCAGGCACACCTCTTCGCCGCCCCAGGCGCGGCCGAAGTCACCGGGCGTGAAGGCCCCGCTCGAGTACACGAAGCCCACTTGGTTCTAGTGCCGTCTGAGGCGGGCGCCGAGGACGTAGACCCAGAGGTGGCCGCCGGGTCGCCGGACGAGTTCGCGGGACCTCGGCGCCCAGTGTCGTCACGGCGCATTCGACCACGGCGTCGTCGAAGGGCTCATCGAATCGGGTGCGACTGCTGAGCGACCGGTCGCGGGGGTGAAGGTCACGGCGCGGCTCAGGACATCGAAGAGGGCCTTGAAGTCGGCGCGAAGATGAAGCACGGTCGGCTCCCCGGGGGATCCTGTGGGTGACTGTTTTCTAACCCCTCGGTGACACAACTCTGCCCCGCCTTCAAGAACGCGCGATCACCCGGTCGCCAGATATCTCACGATCGCGCGCACGATGGGAGCAACGCCCCCATCCAAGGAGCCAATTCTTGTGAGTGGATCCAATGCTTCGGCTGACCCGCCCGGGATCGGTGCAGGTGGTGCAAACCCAGCGATCTCGTTACCACGACCGTACGTGCTGATCATGAAGGGCGGAGGGGCCAAGGGACTCGCTTTCGCCGGCGCGATTCAAGTTTTGGAGGAACACGGGTTCAAGTTCGATACGTTCGTGGGCGCTTCTGCGGGAGCGATCACCGCGGTGTTGATGGGAGCGGGTTACACCGGCTCAGCGCTCGAAAGCGAGATTCAAAGACGCGGCTTCGAGACGCTCTTGGACGCTGGGCCGAGATGGCTGGATCCCGTCAAGTTGCTGGCTCGCGGTTGGATCCACCGAGGAGACAAACTGTCCGAGTGGATCGACGGTTTGGTCGCGGCCCGCGTGCCACGTCTTCCCGGGCAAGCGATGGTCCTTCTCCGACAATTCTCCGGACTTAAGAATCGGGTGGTTGTGTACGCTGCCGGCCCGAACGGAGGGCCCGTGACATTTGATAGTGCCGGAGACCATAAGGATGTCCCCGCTGCTCTCGCCGCCCGGTATAGCGCGTCGATCCCCGGATTCTTCAGGGCCGAATCGTTCTTGACGCAGAACGTCTACGACGGCGGATCGCTCAATAACTTTCCGGTCGACATCTTTCTCCAGAACGAACCACCCGGCACGTCCCCTGACTTTTTGGGTCTCTACCTTAGCGACGAGCCAGCGGCCCGCTCTCGCAGTTTCTGGATGCGATGGGGCCTGCTCCGATTGGTCGCTGATGTCGTCGCTACCCAGTTGAAGCAGGGAGAAGCATCAGTTCTCACGAGGTACCCGGACAAGGTCATCGCCATCAACCCTGCTCCGGTCAAAACGACGCAGTTCGCGCTGACGTCACAAGAGAAATTGTTCCTTCTGGCAGAAGGCCGTGCGGCCGCCTTCCGGTTTCTTTCTGAGTTCCACCCTGAGAAGAAAGTGCCCGCGGAGCGACTGATTCGCGCGCTCAACGATGCCGCTTCCGCCAAGGAAGCCCTTCGGGGCAATTCCTTCAGCACGCCTTCGCTCGTCGCGATTTTGGTGGCAGTCGCGCTTGCGCTGGCTGGTCTCGGCTTCTGGTTCGGCCAACGACATGTTGAAACTCCTGTCGGACCACCCCGCAGCACCCAGCGGATCACGCGTGGCGATCTCGTGGATCCGGGCCTAGGTCAGACCCTGCCCCACCCCATCACGCCGCCCCCCGCCGGAATATCTCTCCCCTCAGCCTCCTCGCTCTCACGATGCATTCAGCGTGCGAGGGATCAGCAGAAAAAATTTGTGCTGCTCAGTGTATCTATGCTGGGTACGATCACTGGGGTCGCGGCAGGGCCATACTCGGTCGATATCCGCATCTTCTATAGCTTGCTGCCGCTCGTGGAACTCGGCGGAGCCGATACGTTCACTGAACGGTATGACCTCGGAAGACAAGCTGAAATCCTGCGGTGGGATGGCCCGCAGCTACAGATTGACAGTACGAGCAACCCCAACGCCGGGGCATTCTCAATCCCTCTCGAATCGCCGCCTTTCCGCGTGCAAACTCTGGTCACCGGGATGCGCGCCGTGCATCGGCGCCCTCTGGGACGCCACCGGGCGTTCGGCTTAAATCTGCCCGTAGGTTCCGACTACATGTCATATCCGAACACCGACCGCGATTCGATCTGCGAGTTTTTGATGATCGTACAGTCACCCGACATGGCTCTAGAGCCCTACGAAAACGGTGCCTACGAGAGGAGGACGGAGTCCGGAGGAACTGAAGTCGGAGTCCCGCATCCCCCGATGCTGATACAGCAACAGCAAGAACAACAAACATCAGGGGATGGTCCGCCGCCGCCCAGACCGGCCACCCAGCAACTCAGTGCTCGATGGCGCGATCTGTCCGGCGGTGAGACAGTTGGTATCGCATTTTCACTCCGACCATATCGGGCGAGGTGACAGCTGGGCCAGACGTCGATGAGCTAATCGGCGATGGACCCCACCGCGAGGTAGTGCTGCACAACATCCGAACAAACTCGGGCAGTCCTTGCCGCAACCGACGCGAAACGACGTGCGCGCTGGCTGGGGCGCTCTACCAACCGACGAGCGGACGATGCACTTTGGTTATCCTCATCGTTTGCAAACAGATGAAGAGGAATCCACCAGCATTGACGACGAGCGCGAAAATGTTGCCAAAAGAATAGTAAGGTCGCTGATTCCAAGCGATGAGTGCCGTGACTGGCCCGATGACAACGGGCAAAATACACTCCCACCACGTGCCGGGGATTCGGGATTTCCCCCGCCGCTCCTGCAGGAAGCTTTCATAACAAAGGATTCGACTCTCAGACGGGCATAGCTTCTCCATGGCAGGCCGCAAGACAGTCTCAAGATAGGTCGTCGCCACGTACTGTTCAAACACCATCTTTTGCAGAGCAGCGGCAACGATCTGAAACAGGAAGAGGCTGGTCCAAAGGATCGCGCCTTTGGTGATCGGCGACGTCGTTCCGAACCACCGCTCCGCCCCTAGACCGATAATACCAGCGAGGACCGGCAAGAATCCCGCTTGAATCGCGATCCAGTAGGTGCAACGGTTGGTGAGGGCTGCGTACTCGGCTAGATGTATAGCGGCGAGTCCTTCAGGGGTGAGTGATGATTGGCCTTCTGTAGCACTAGTGCTCGTTGCATTCTCCATTGCATCGAGAATCTACCATATGCCGAGGGAGGCGTGGCAATACCACCTGCTACGTGGTGGTGAGCCGTAGAGCAGCTCGAAGGTCGCCACGTCGATCTCCGGGTGGCCTACGCCAAGTGCGGGCGTCGGGGGCACGTGGAAGACGCGGCGTTCGTGGCACTTCTGGACCAGTGCAGATGCGGCCGCTTGCATCCGAGTCATCGAAGCAACCCGCCTTCGCGCTGCTGTGTCCCGCCGCCCAAGGAAAACGAGGAATACCCACCGCGGATCCTGGCAGGTCATGGAGCGGCCCCGAGAATCGTCGCAATGGATCGTTCGACTTCCTCGCGCGCACGCCCGTACCGCTCTGCCGAGATGCGCTGGATGGTGTCCGCGTGTCCCTCGTGCCCTGCGACCGGCGCCAGTGTTTCCGCGGTGAAGGGCGCGCTTGTCACGCCGTCGACCGAGAGCCTAAGCGCGATCTGGTGACGCGCAAGCCGCCCGAGGTCGGGCGCGAGAAGCTCAGGCGCGAACTCCGGCGCGAGCGCGTGGGCGTCATCGGCACCGACCCGAAACGCGATCGTCGTACCGGCGTTCCCCGAGACAGCGGCGCGGAGGTTGTCGTCGAGCTGCGCGAGGTACTGGTGCGCCATAACGAGCCCGAGCCCGTACTTCCTCGCTTCCGCGAGGAGCTCGACGAAGGACCGGGTCACGAAGGACGCAAACTCGTCCATAACGAGGAGGAAGGGACGCCGCGTGGCCTCGGGCGCGTCGGCGCGAGCGTAGGCCGCGAGCTGGAAGGAGGTCGCGAGCACCGCCCCGACGAATGCAGATGCGTCCTCACCGAGGCGACCCTTGGCCAGGTTCACGATGACGATGCGCCCCTCGTCCATGAGGAGGCGCGGATGGAGCGTGCTCCGGGACTGGCCGAACATGAGCCGGAGCGCCGGATAGGAGAGCACGGCCCCGACCTTGTTCTGCACCGGCGCGACGACCTCCGCCGCGAAGCTCGCCCCGTAGGCCGGGAACTCTCTCATCCAGTAGTGACGCACGAGCGGGTCGCGGACACGCGCGACGATGCGCGAGCGGTAGCTCTCGTCGACGAGCATCCGCAGCACGCCAAGGAGGGTCGTCCCGGGCACGTCGAGGAGCGCGAGCAGTGTCATGCGGAAGACGTGTTCGAGGCGCGGCCCCCAAAACTCGTGGAAGACCTTCTTGAAGATCCCGAGGACACCCGAGGCGACGAGCGGACGCTCGGCGGGATGAGCGTGTTCGAGGAGATTCAGTCCGATGGGTCGACGGATGTCGGCAGGGTCGAGCCACACGACATCGTTCAACCGACGTGACGGAATCCGATCGAGAACGCGCTCCGCGAGATCCCCGTGCGGGTCGAGTAGAGCACACCCCATTCCTCGCTCCACGGCCGCGAGGAAGAGGCGTTCGAGCAAGGCGCTCTTGCCCATGCCAGTCTTGCCGACCACGTAGACGTGGCGAAGGAGGTCCGCGGGCAGGATTCCAAACGCCCGGCCGCGCTGGCGTCGGTGGTCGGCCGTCGCAAACACGAGCGGGCGCGGGGATGGATCAAGCATGGGGAAGCTGCCGCTCTCCTCCACCCCGTCCATGCGAGCACTGCCTCGCGGAGGTCGGGGCCACGCGGCGAGCAGCGTCGCGCGCATGTCGGAGGGACCCGTGGTGAGGCCCGCAGCCGGAAGGAGAGCGGTATGGGTCAAGCTCCGGCCGCCGCTGCGGCAAAGAGCGTGCGCGGAGTGTCGTCGCCCGCGCGAGCGACGCGCGCAACGGGATCGAGGAGGCGCTCCGGCTTCTCGGGATCGACGGCGTCGGCCGAGAGAAACCAGAAGAGTGCCGAGCCGCCGGGCGGGACCGCCTCGCAGGCGATCGCGCGGAGGCGCTCCATGCGTCGCCTCGTCGAGGCGATGGTGAGCACACGGGTTGCGGCGAGCCCGAGGCGGCGGGCGGGGCCGCCGTCCTTCCACCACGCGTGGTAGCCGGCATACTTCGTCCGCATGCGAGTCGCGGAGACGGTACCCATGTCGATCTCGACGAGAAGGCCCGTGCGTCCGCGGCTCGTGCCGAAGACGGCGAGCGCGTCCGCGACGAGGGGGACGCGCACGACCCGGCCCTTCACGTTCAGGTGGGTCACGTCGGCGATACGCTCGCGCGCGGTCTGCCAGTCGAGGAGCTGGGTCGCTCCCCTCGCATGCAGACGCTCCAGGGCGATGGCGAGGTCGTTCACCCCGAGCTCGTGCGCGAGGGTGTAGGTCGCGCGCTTCGGGACAACCGCACGAGGCGGCACGGCCTCTCCCGAGCGGGCGAGGAAGGCGACCCCCGGGCGTGTGAGCGCGAAGGCCGTCTGCGGGGCATCCCCAGAGCCGTCGAGGGCGACGAGGAGACCTTCAGCGACGAAGGCGCGGAGCACGTCGTCGAGCCTCTCGGCGGGGACGCCGACGGCGACGGCGAGCTGGCGCGCGGTGAGGAAGCGATGGCGGGCGAGCGCCCGGAAGGCGTCACGCATCCATGAGGGGCGCGGAACGAGCAGGGAGTCTTGAAACATAGTGGCGATGAAGTGAAGGCGAGCGCGTCGACAGGAGCGCGCCCGCGAGGCGGAGCGAGGGCGAGAGCGTGCCCACGGGCAGGCGACGCAGCTCGGGGTACTGGCGCGCAAGTTCGGGAAGCGTGGGGGCGGTACGGCGGAGCGCTGCGCGCTCGACGGGGAGAACGTGGAGGAGTGCGATGCCGCGGGTACGGGCGAGTGCGTCGACCTTCGCGAGGAGTGCAGGCGGCAGATCGACGAGCGCGATCTGCGAGGGGCGAACCTGGAGGACGACGCGGGCGCACGAGAGGTCGGCACCGCGACCCGTCGCGATGAAGCCGAGACCGCGGACCTCCCAAGCGTCGATCGCGACGTAGACGACGTGACGACCGCGTGCTTCGAGGAGAAGCAGGCGGGGGTCCCGACGGGGCGGATGGGGTTCAAGCATACGGTGGGAGGTGATGGCGCCGGACGCGCTTCAACGCGCGCAGGACGCCGATGAAGTAGGCACCGGGGCGCCCGTGAATCTCGGGGCGACGGGCCAGCGTCTCCGCCAGCGCCGCGGCCACGAGTTCCTGCGGCTCCTCGGCGAGGAGGCGTTGGAAGTACGCGACGCTGCGGAAGTCCTGAAGTTCGGTCGCGAGGTGCTCGGCGGTGAGCGAGGAGGTCGCGCGGACGTGGGCCGCGACGCGGTCTCGAACGTTCCCGTCAACGTTTCTGTCTTCTTCTGGAACGTTGACGTGGGGCCCAACGTCGGAAGGTTCCCCTTCCGTCTGGTTCCCCGGAAGAACGCCGCGACCTGCCTTCCCGTGGGGGTCGACCAACGCGAAGAACAGCCGGGAGAGAGCCTCTCGGAGCGCAACGCTGGAGTGGTGGGTGATGGCGGCGAGCGCCGCGACCGGGATGCTGCGTGTGTCAGGGCCGAACCGGAGCAGGACCTCGAGTTCGGCGTGGGGCGTGCTCATGGCAGCGGTTCGACCGGAAGATTCTCGGGGGCCTCGCTCCGCCGGACGAAGAGCGGGCCCAGTTCGTAGCAGCGGAGCGCGGCGTGGCTCCGAGACCAGAGCTTCATGTGCTTCCGCTCGACGAGGAGGTCGAGCGTCTCGCTCACGAGCGACGCCGGAGAGCCGATATCCTCGGCCAGGCGAAGAGGGGTCGTCCAGACGCGCGCGGTGTCTTCACACGCGTCCGTCGCGAGGTGCAGAAGCATGCGAAAGGAGGTCGGCGAGAGGGTCCGGAGCGCGTGCTTGAGCGCGAGGCGCCGGAGCTGAAGGGAGTGCGAGGGGGTGGTCATACGGGCAGCGGGTGATGGGCACGGTCGACGGTTGCGACCGTCCGCCAGAAGGCGGGAACCCGGGCGGCGGGAGTCGCGAGTGCGGCGGCGACACGCGGCCGGCGGTGAGTGAGTTCCACGAGCGCTAGGGCGAGGGCGTCCCAGGCCGGGCGGCGGTACCAGGTATTCTTCCTGAGCGCGCCGACGTCGCTCTTGAGGCTCGGCACGAAGCCCTCCGCGAGGAGGCCGGCGAGCTCTTCGACGCCGACCCGCGCGCGACCGGCGATGAGCAGCCGCCCCTCGCGGAGCCAGCGGGTCACGACGGAGACGTGGGCCGCCCGGGCGATCCGGCGGGCCTCATCGCGGAGCTCGCGGGCGAGCCTCGCGTTCGTGTCCGCAATGCCGAGGACCAGGCGCTGCGGCCGGTATCGTCGCAGTGATCGGGTGAGCAGAAGTCGAAGCGAGGCGAGCGGGGCGCGGGCACTCCGCACCAGATGTCGGGTGGAGAAGAAGCTCTCGCGCGGGACGCCGTAGCCGTCGAGGACGACGTGCCCGGAAGCGCCGGGATGGAGCATGAGACAGAGGACGCGGTAGGAGGAGCAGGGTTCGGCCATATCGAAGCCCACCACGCCTTGACAGGATTCGCGCGCACCTTCTAGGGTAGCGTCCCGCCTGTTTGGCGATGTGGGGAGTGAGAGGACACCGGACGCTCTTTGCAGGAAGTCCGGCGTGCCTTGAGTGAATAAGGTCTCCCTATCATGAACCATCCAGGCGGTTTGTTGTACCCGCCGATCCCAAGGAGTCCTGTGCTTTCATCCACAGGGGACGAACGGATCGACCACGCCAGCGATCCTTGCAGGATCCGCGGCTGTCCCGCGTCTTCACGAAGAGAGAACATGAAAGCCGTGTCCAAAGGCACGGCCATTTTCATTCCTCTCTCTACCCGCTATGATGAACTCATCGGTGCCGGGATCAAGTCCCGCGTCTCGACGGCAGGCAGTCGATCCTTCACAACCTATGACCGACACACTTTCCCTACGCGCTGGCGACGAGAATGAGTTTCTGAACCTCCGCGAACTCGCCGCGCTCCTGCGCGTTGCCCCCGTCACGATCTATCGCCTCGTCGCACGCCGCGCGCTCCCCGTCTACCGCGCCTTCAGGAAGATCCTCTTTCGGCGCGAGGACGTCCGGCAGTACCTCGCCGCGCGGAAGCAGGACGTCACCCCCAGGCTCCTATGGCCGTAGCCAAGATCAAGGGCTCGTGGTGGGTCGACTTCTCCTACAACGCCGAGCGCATGCGCAAGCGAAGCCCACTCAACACCCGGAGCGGCGCAGCAGCGTTCGA
The DNA here is from genome assembly GCA_028287085.1 of Myxococcaceae bacterium. Taxonomy (GTDB): domain Bacteria; phylum Myxococcota_A; class Polyangia; order Polyangiales; genus SCUS01. The sequence continues at coordinate 1,512 of JAQBQI010000481.1, read as the reverse complement.
AGGACAGCTCCGCCACCTCGTCGCGCAACACGGCACCGTGCGCGCGGCGCTCGCTGCACTTGAGCCCGAGGTCCGGGAGAAGGCCATGCTCTTCGCACAGTTCGCAGAGAGGTGGATGCGCGACTACGTCGCCGTCCACAACAAACACTCCGAGCAGTACACGAAACGCCTGGTGCTACGAACTCGTCTCCTCCCTGCCTTCGGTGCTCTCGAACTCGCCTCCATCACGACGGCCGAGGTCGACCGATTCAAGCGGAAGACCATGGAGAGCGACCTCAAGCCGAAGAGCATCAACAACTACCTGACGATCCTTCGCAAGTGCCTTAGCACCGCGGTGGACTGGGGTCTCATGCCGAACATACCGACCATCCGGCTTCTGAAGACCTCCGCGCCCAGCTTCCGCTATCTCACAACCGAGGAGGTCATCGCGCTCGCGGCCGCCGCCGACGGCGTGTGGCACGACATGATCGTCTTCGCTGCGCAGACGGGCCTGCGATTCTCCGAACTCACGGCCCTCGAGTGGACCGACATCAACCTCACGAATCGAATGGTAACCGTACGCCGCGGCCGTGTGATGCGGCAGATCAGCAGTCCGAAGAACTACCGCATCCGGCACGTTCCGCTCTCGAACGCCGTCCTCGACGTCCTCCAGGCACGATGCAAGCGCGATGGTCTCGTGTTCTCGTACGCGGAGCGGCCCATCTCTTCGCAGACGGCGATCGTCTACCTTCACGCGGCCTGCATGCGCGCTGGCATCGCGCCGCACGGATGGCATGTTCTTCGCCACACCTTCGCAAGCCATCTCGCTCAACGAGGCGCATCGCTTCAAGCCCTCAAGGAACTGCTCGGGCACTCGTCGATCACGATGGTCTTGCGCTACGCGCATCTCGCGCCGAACTATCTGGCCGAAACGATCCGTCTCCTCGAACCCGCACCGCCCGGAATGGCAGCGGGCCGCCAACCGGAGGCCGTGCTCGCAGGCCAAGGTGGCTACATTCCCCCTACGGCGACCTTCGTTCTGCCGCTCAACCAAGCAAAATCGACCGCGTTGTAGCGGCCGATCCTGTGTGGCTCCGGGACTTGGATTCGAACCCGACCAGGGTCGCCCACGGATCTCCGCTCAATGCTGCGACTCTTCGCCGGGTTGAGCCGACAACCTACTCCCGACACATTGATCAATTTCGATCAAGCTTCGACCTTAATCTACCTATCCCCGACAACCTGCCGTCAACCGATCGCATCACGTCCGCCCGCTCGTCGAGGCGGACGTTTGCGTTCATTCCGGAGAATGGCTGCGGCTTGATCCGCCGGATGCGGACGCTGCTCGCAGCCAAGGGCAGTGGGTCCCCCGACCGGGACGTCGCGGGTAGTGGGGACGGCGGGCCTAGCACTACTGTCCCGGACGCGTAGAGCTCCCTGCGAAACCGGGGTAGTTGTCGTGGATGCCAGGTCACGCGACACTCGAGGCCGACCACCGCCTCGACCTGTTCCTCGACCACGTGACCGAGCCGC
>JAQBQI010000477.1 GCA_028287085.1 Myxococcaceae bacterium | reverse complement strand
CCCGCCACGAAGGAGCCCGACGAGCCATGACGACCCCCGCGACCCCGACCCTCCAGTCCGAGCTGAACCGCGCCGACCCGAACAACCTCGCCGACATGCTCCGCAAGGTGCAGCTCGGCGAGCTGCTCGAGATCCAGGAGTACGACACCGGGACCATCACGGCCGCGGCCGCCGTCACGATCCCCGGCGGCGCCCTGCTCATCCAGTCCGCGCACGTGGTCACCAGCGGCACCGCCGCCAGCGTCGGGCACTACCACCCGGGCAACTCGACCTCGACCCCGCTGCTCCCGCCCGGCGGCGCCAACACCGCCGTCGGCATCGCGAGCGTCGCGGCCGACGGCTCGACCATCACGTTCCCGAACACGGTCACCCGCGTGATCCTCCGCTACATCAAGAAGCCCGCCGTCGCCCTCACGACCGAGGTCTGACCCCACCGCCGCGGCGCCGGGCCCCACCCGCCGGCGCCGCGCGCGACGCCCTCTCGCCTCCCGGAGACCCACCCCGATGATGAACCCTGCCGACCCCACCGGCGCCGGCGCCGGCGCGGGCACCTCCGCGCCCGGCGCGACCCCGCCCGCCGTCGTCCCCGCCGTCGTCCCCGCCGCCGCGGGCCTCTCCGAGACCGACGTTGCCGCGCGTGTCGCGGCCGCCGAGGGCGAGCTGCTCAAGCGCCTGGGCGTCTCGAAGATCGAGGACGCCGAGACCGCCATCAAGGAACGCCGCGCCGCGGCCGACGCCGAGAAGACCGCCCTCGAGCGGCTGACCGGGAAGGTCGAGGAGCTCGGCCCCAAGGCCAAGCGCGCCGACTCGCTCGAGGCGACGCTGAAGACCTACCTCGCGGCCGAGGAGGCGGGCGTGCCGAAGGAGAAGCGGGACCTGCTCGACCTCGCCCCGCCGGCAGACCAGCTCGAGGCCCGCCTCACCTGGCTGGCCAACGCGAAGAAGAAGGGCCTCTTCGCGGTCGAGGCCCCCGCGGCGGCCGACAAGAAGGCCGAGGAGAAGCCCGCCAACACCCGCGCCGGCGGCGCAGCCCCGCCCGCCGGCGGCGCGACCGCGAAGCGCCCCGCCGAGATGAACGACGCCGAGTTCAAGGTCTGGCGGGCCCAGCGCGACGCCCAGCGCCAGGGCCGCTGACCCGCCCGAAGCCTCCCGCCTTCCGCCCGCCGCCTCCCCGCCTCCCGCTCCCCAACCCCCGCGCGCTCCGGCGCACCCGCTGACCTCACCGAAGGAGTCCCCCCGCCATGGCCGAACTGAACCTCGCCTTCCTCCCGCCCGCCGTCGCCGGCGTCATCCAGGACGGGATGCTCGAGCGCCGCCTGCTCAAGTCCCTCCGCCCGCTGCTGCTCTGGCGCATGCTCTGCGAGCAGGTCCGCCACCCGGGCAACATCGGCGAGCGCGTGACGCGCACCCGCAGCGGGCTCATCCAGCCCGACACCGCGGCCTCCGCGCGCCGCCTGCCGGGCGTCGACCCGGGCGTGGTCACCCGCTCGGTCGAGCAGTTCGGCTACGGCGTGCAGCCCTACGGCAAGGGCATCGACATCCACCTGCCGTCGGCCTTCCTCGCCTGCGAGAACAAGTTCCTCGACGACACCGACGCGCTCGCCTTCCACGGCGCGCAGACCCTCGGGCGCTTCTGCCGCGACGAGCTCATGGCGGCCTACACGGGCGGCGACTCGTTCACGACCGACAACCCGGGCTCCGTCACCGCCGTCGCGATGAAGGACGTGACGGGCTTCGACAAGGTGCTGGTCAACGGCCTGCCCACGGCCGTGTCGGCCAGCAACCCGATGAGCGTCACCATCGGCGGCGTCGCCCGCCTCGTGACCGCCTGCGTGGCGACCGACGCGAGCTCGCCCCCGCGCGGGCCCGGCACGCTCACCATCTCGGCGGCGCTCGACTACGCCCAGTACGACCGCGTGCTGCGCTCGGACGCGCCGACCGTCGTGCGCCAGGGCAGCCGCTCGACCGGCCACCTGATCGTCGCCGGCGACACGCCCACGATCGCGAGCTTCCGCCAGGCCGCGGCCTACCTGCGCACCCACAACGTCCCCGGCCTCGACGGCCAGGTGGGCTCGGACTACGGCTGCTTCGTCGACAGCCACACGGAGAACGCGCTCTTCGCCGACGCCGAGTTCCACGACGCCATCAACGCGCAGGGCGTCTCGGGGCAGATCGCCGACGGCACCATCGGGCGCTACGCGGGCATCCTGTTCATGCGCAACAACGAGATGAGCGTCATCGCCGCCGACTCGGACTACCAGGCGAACGTGCACCGCTCGATCGTCTTCGGCGCCGAGGCCGTCGTGGAGGCCTTCATCCCGGAGATGGACTTCCAGCAGGTGGTGCCCGTCGAGGGCATCGCGACCTCGAACCACTACAAGATGGCGCTCGACCCCTCGGCGACGTTCACCATGGTGATCCGCGCCCCGCAGGACCGCGCCGGGCAGATCGTGTCGGCGAGCTGGCTCGCCAACCTCGACTACTGCATCCCGACCGACTCGCTCTCCCGCACCGGGAGCCAGCGCTACAAGCGCTGCGTCGTCGTCGAGACCGCGGGCCCCGCGGCCTGATCCGGCCGGGGCCCCGCTCGAGGGCCCCGCCGCACCCCTCCCGCTCGTCGGCGCCCTCGGCGCCGGCGGCTCCCCCGCGAAAGGTCCCCGCCATGTCCAAGCACCGCCCTGCCCCGAGCGCCCCCGCCACCTCGCGCGAGCCCGCCCCGCCCCCCGCGCCGGAACTCTCCGGACGTCCCGAGACGTCCCCGGACGTCCCGACCGGGGAGGGTGCGACGCCCGCGATCGTGCCGCCGGCCCCCGAGGCCCTGCCGCCCGAGGGGTCGCACGACGCCCCGCCGGCGGGCGACGCCGACGACGAGGGCGAGACGGACGGACCTTCCCCGGGGGAGCCGCCGGCGCCGCGGCCCCGCTGGCGCGACGTCGCGGTGTGCGTGCGCGCGACGTCCTGCTACTTCGGCGGCGCGCTGGTGAAGCTCCTCGGCGGCGAGTGGGTCGAGGAGCGCGAGCGCGTCGAGGTCGTGCGGGGCGACACGTCGTTCCGCGTGTTCCCCGTCGAGTCGCCCGAGCACCTGGCTGAGCTGCGCGCCGACTATCAGCGCGAGCTCGCGCGGGTCCGGCGCGACGCGGCCGCGCTCGGGTTCGTCCTCTTCCGCGACGGGGAGATCGACCCCGCCCGTCGGCGCTGACCGATGGCCCTCACGGCCGAGCAGCAGCGCAAGTGCTTCCTCTACACCGGGCACCTGCAGGTGAACCGCACGGGCGTCTTCGTCGGGGGCCAGCCCGAAACCACCGAGGCGACGCACATCCTGCAGACCTCGCTCGACAACCTCACGCCCAACGGCGAGACCACCGTCGTCGCGCAGCTGGTGATCCTCGACGCGCTCTACGCGAAGCTGGTCACCGTCGACACGCGCTTCCAGGCCTCGAAGGTCGGCACGATCGAGCTCAACGCGAAGGAGTGGGCGGACCGGCAGACGCAGTGGAACTTCTTCCGCCGCCAGCTGGCCGTCACCCTCGACGTGCAGCTCGACCCGGTGACCGCCGCCGACACCGGCGGCGCCGGCGGCTCGGGCCCCTGGCGGGAGCCCTGAGCCCGTGACCCTCCGCGATGACCTCCTCCCGCTCTTCGACCTCCCCGGCCTGCTCGAGGGGGAGTTCGGCGTGCGGCGCGCGACGGTCTCCGTCGTCGTCGAGACCTGGTCGGGCCCGGTCGGGGTCGCGACGTCGACCCTGGTCTCGACCGTCACCCTCCCGATCACCCCCGCCCCGACGGTGGTCGAGGGCAACGGCCAGGTCGGGTACCACCCCGGCGGCGGCTACTTCGGCGGCGGCCTCTCGACCCTCTCCGCGGGCCGGCTCGAGGTGGGGCAGTTCCTCGTCGGGCCGATCACGAAGCCCTACACGGGCGGCGGCTACTCGGCCGCGCAGCTCGCCCCCGGGGGCGGCGCCACGAAGCGCGTGTACTACCTCCTGACGGGGGACCAGTTCCTCGGCGGGGGCGAGCGCTTCGAGCTCGTGCACCTCGCCGCCGGCGACCCCTTCACCACGTCGCTCGTCCTGCAGCGCAAGGAGCAGGCGACGTGAGCAACCCCTTCGTGTGGCTGCGCGAGCGGGTGCTCGCCGTGCTCGTCGACGGCCGCGGCGCCGACGGCGCCCTCGGCGCGGAGCCCCAGGCGCGCGCGATCGCCGTCGGGCGCTTCCGCCGGGCGGCCAAGAACGCGCCCCTGCGCGACCCCTCCTACCCCGCGGAGGCCTTCGACCGCGCGGTGCAGCTCGACTGGCTCGACGACGGCGACGCCGACGGCGTGCAGAACTCGCTCGACCTCACGCAGTACGTGACCGCGCGGTTCAGTCTCACGCACGGCGTCGTCTACGGGCCGGCGCTCGCGGGCTGGGCGATGCTGTACGGCACGGAGGTCGCGGCCGACGCGGTGGTCGGCGCGAAGGAGCGGGCCTTCAACGACGCCGAGCGCATGAAGGTCCCGCTGCACTACCTCAACGGGCTGCTGCGCGACGGGACCGAAACCGACCCGATCCCCGTCGCGTGCGTGCGCCAGGGCGCGACGTCGACCGTCGACCTCGGCGGCGGCCGGCTGCTGGCGACGTCGATCTACGAGCTGCAGTTCCGCACCACCACCGGGCACCACGACCCGTGAGGCCGCGATGACGCTCCCCGACCGCCTCGCGCGCCTGCCGTCCCGCTGGCGCTGGGCGCTGCACAACCTCGTCGGCCACCCGCTCTCCGAGCTGCTCTTCCAGCTGGGCGCGTGGCGGCTCGCCGACGCGGTGCACGACGCGACCGCCCCGGCCGGCGCAACGCCGTGACAGCGCCGCTGGTGTCCGTCGGCGGCCGCGCGACGCAGGAGGCCTGCGCGCGGATCGCCGCCCGGGCCCGGCAGATCGCCGCCTCCCTCGGCGAGAAGTACACCCTCAACCTCCGCATGCCCACCGACGCGGCCCAACGGCTGCGATGGTTCGACGGGGGCACGACGCAGGGCCAGCCGGCCCGCCCGATCCTCGTGCTCGACGGCCGGGCCCGCGAGGCCGCCACCGAGGCGATCACCCAACGGCTGCGAAGCGACCTCGCCTCCGGGCGGCCGCTCAACATGCTGGTGGCGCTGACGATCGGCGCGCAGGCGATCCGCACGATCTACGTCGACCGCCTCGCGACGAACGGCGGCGACGTTCGCGTGGCGCCCCTCTCCCCGAAGTACCTGTTCACGAAGGTGCGCCGCGGCCTCGACCCGCGCACCGGCGTCGCCACGGGCGCGACGCTGCAGGCGCTCACCGGCGCCCAGCTCGTGGTCTCCCGCGTCGGCTGACCCCCGCCCCCGCCCCCGCCTCCGCCCGCCACCCCACCCCCGCCGCCCACCTGGCCGCCCCGGCCGAGGAGCCCCCGCATGTCCCAGGAAGACGTCCGCAGCGCAGACCGCGCGACCTTCATCGGCCTCGAGTCGACGCCCGGCACCACGCCCGCGGGCGCGTTCCCCAACGCGATGACGCGCATCTTCCCGTCGCGGAAGAAGTTCGTCCTGGGCGGCCTCAAGCGCGAGGTCCTGCAGGTCGACGACGAGTCGACCCGCCGCACCGACGCCAAGACCCCCGTGCTGGGCCTGCAGGCCGGCTCGAAGCTCGACCCCCTCGAGGTGAACCTCAAGGCCACCCCGACGGCCGCGCAGCTCGACGCCGGCTCGACGCTCTCGTCGCTCTCGCCGCGCATCTTCCTGCTCGCGGCGCTCGGCGCCGAGCACGCGGGCGAGGGCTCGACCTGCGCCGCCGGGAGCACCACCACGACGGTCAACGTCCAGACCGGAGACGGCGCGAACTTCGCGATCGGCACCTGGGACCTGTTCCAGGTCGGCGCCGAGCTCGAGCCGGCGAAGATCACCAACATCGTCGGCGACGCGCTGACGGTCTGGCCCGCGCTCTCGGGCGCGCCGGTCAGCACCAACGTCGTGCGCCAGCTCTACACCTACGCGCCGGCGGACGCGCACACGACGACGGTCTGCGTGCAGCAGGCGATGGTCGACAGCCCCAACGCCCAGTGGACCTGCAACCGCTGCGTCGGCGACATCGCGTTCAGCCTCGAGATCGGCAAGATCGGCACGATGGCCCTCTCGCTGCAGGTGGCCGACTACACCGGCCCCTCCGCGCAGGGCGTCGGGATCGCGGCCGCGGCCGACGAGATGGGCGCGAGCGTGATGATCCGGCCCGAGGTGTACTTCGCGGCGACCGTCGTGCGCGGGACCACCGTGAAGTGCTCGGCCCTCGGCGCCCAGACCGCGAACGACTGGTCGCCGGTGATGGACGCCGGCGCCCGCAACTGCGTGAGCCACTACGTGAACGTCGGCGGCCGCGACGCCCCCCCGAAGGGGATGATCAAGACGCGCTTCGACGCGGCGATGCACACGGCCTTCGAGGCCCGCACCGGCCTCAAGTACGTCGTGATCAACAAGACGGGCTCGGGGCTCACCGCGTCGTTCTGGATCCTCGAGATGCCGAACGTGACCATCGACGAGGAGTGCAAGCCCTCGGAAGACAAGGGCATGGTCCACCAGGAGGTCACCTTCGGCGCCGTGCAGGACACGAGCTGCACGAGCACCGGCCTCACGGGCACCGCCCTCGACCTCGCCGTCGCCACGTTCCGCGTCGCCTTCGGCTGAAACCGCCCCGGACGTCCCGGGACGTCCCGCCGCCCGACCCCTCCAACCCACCGCCCCGAGGTCCCCCCGTGATCAACCGCAGCGCCGTCCTGTCCGTGATGCTCGTCGCCACCGTGTCCCTGCAGGAGGACTCGCTCTCTTCGGACCCGGCCATCAACCTCGGCGCGAAGGGCGTCTCCGAGGCCCTGACGCGGTACGCCCGTACCCGATCCGACGAGGACCGCGCCAAGGTCCCGATGCTCCCGAACCAGCGCCCGACGCTGTTCAAGCTCAGCCCGATGAGCGTCGCGGCGGTGCGCTGGTGCAAGCAGGTGACCGGCGAGGAGCGCGCCCAGCGCGTGGTCGCGTGCATCTGCCACGAGTTCGTCGACGAGAAGGGCACCGACCACCGCGCGGCCGACTTCGGGAAGATCTACGAGGAGGAGAAGAGCCGGTTCGCCGTCGCCCCCGACGAGTGGCTCCAGCACATCGCCGACCTCCACGGGAACGGCGCGCTCCGCGAGCTCGCCCAGGTGGCCCTCGACCGCGCGGAGGCGTCGCCCCGGGCCCTCTCCCCTTTTCGATTGCCGGCTGGCTCGATGCTGCCGCGGTAGCGCCGGCCAAGCAGCACTGCGGCTGCTGGCTGCTGCGCGAGCTCGAGCGCTGCCCCCCGTCGACGGGCGACGCCCGGGAGGACGCCGAGGAGCGCGGGGAGGTGCGGCGCGACGCCCGGGCCCAGCAGGCCCGCTGGGGCTGCCCGGCGGCCGGCCTCGCCCCGCCGGCGGCGCTCGACCCCGACCTGGCCTACGAGGCCGCCGAGGTTGCCCGGATCACCGGCACGCCCCCGGCCGACACCTGCCCCTTCGCGTGCGTGGAGCGCGCGGACCCGTGGGTCGCCGAGCTCACCCGCGCGGTGGCCCTGCGCGAGTGGGTCCCCGACCTCACCGACACCCTCGGCCGGCCGCTCTGCGCGGCCGACCTCGACGCCCTCGACACCCTCCGACGCGCGCAAAGCGAGGCGATTGCCAGTGACCGAGCCATCGCCGAAGAAGCCCGCAAATCCCAGACTCCTCCTCCTGGCCGTTGACCTCGGCGCGGACGAGGGGTCGGACGCGCTCGTCGCCCGGCTCGCGGAGCGCTACGCCCAGGACCTGCGGTTCTGCGTCGAGCGCGGGGCCGAGGGCGCGCGCGTCGTCGTGGGCGAGGCGCGGAGCGTCACGCTCGCGATGAGCCTCGAGGAGTTCGTCGCGGCCTTCGGGGTGCGGCCGTGATCGGGGACGGGCCGGCCGTGCCGATGGACATGCCGGGGCTCCCGATCCCCGTCACGACCCCCGGCGGCGACGCCTCGCTCGCGCTCCTGCAGCGGATCGCCGAGGCGCTCGAGAAGACCGGGAAGTCGGCCGACGACGCGGGCAAGAAGGCCCAGGCCTCGTCGACGTCCTGGGCGTCGCTCGGGGAGTCGCTCGGGCGCTTCGCGACGCACTCCAACCAGATCCTCCAGTTCGGGCAGACGATCATCGCGGCGACCGAGCACGTGGCCGACCTCGCGGCCGAGCAGCAGCGCCTCGACCTGCAGAGCGCCCGGCTCGGGCTCAACTTCGACGAGGCCGCGGCGGGGGCGGGGCGGTTCACCGACGAGGTCGACGCGATGAACGCGGCCGGCCAGCTGGCCGCGCGCGGCATCCGCGTGACCCAGACCGAGCTCAACGCGATGACGCACGCCGCCGCCCGCATGGCGCAGCAGACGGGCATCGAGACCACGGCCGCGCTCGACCAGCTCACCACGTCGCTGGTCCGCGGCAGGGAGCGGGGCCTGGCGCCCTTCGGGGAGCAGCTCGCCGCCACCGCGCGCCACGGCTACTCGGTCGGCGAGGGCCTCGCGGCCATCGTCGCCCAGGAGGAGCACATGGCCACGGCGACCGACGACGCCCACACGTCGATGCTCGGGTTCAACGACGCCCTCGGCGACGCGGCGCGCGGGTTCGCGACGATGACAACGAACGGCCTCGGGCTCGACGGTGTCGTGGCCGCGCTCACCCGCAAGCTGGGCGAGCTCGCCGGGGCGCTCCGCGCCATCAACGACCCGCTGCAGACCGCCGGGGGCCGCGAGGAGAACGACAACCGCAACGCCGCCATCGCGGAGTACACGGCCGCCCGCGGCGCGATGCGCGCGCAGCTCGAGCGCGGCGGCGGGGACGTCTCGCTCCTTCCGGGCATCGACGTCGCGAACCAGTCCCCCGCGCAGCTGCGCAACCAGGCCGCCAGGCTCCGGGAGATCAGCGGCCGCGCCGGCGGCGACGACGGGCGCGGCGGCGGCATCCTGATCGGCGGGGTCGACCCGCTCGCCGCCCCCGTCGACCTCGACACGGCGGGCGCCGAGCGCGAGCTGCGGACGCTGCGCGACACAGTCGTGGCCGAGCGCGCCCAGCTCGCCGCGGCGAACGCGCCGACGGACGCCTCCGCACGGAACCACGCCGTCAGCGCCGACTCCGGCGCCAGCGCCGCCCGGGCGCGCGAGCTGGCCGAGGAGCGCCGCCAGGGGCGGCTGCTGCTGGCGGCGTTCCGCGACTACGCGGCCGAGCGACGCTCCGCCGAGCACGCCCTCGCCGAGGACCTCGAGCGCAGCGCCGACGTCCGGCGCGCCAACGAGCGCTTCTCGGAGGCCCGCCAGCTCGCCGAGGCCGCCCGCAACCCCGTGAAGGTGGGCGTCCGGGCCAACGCCTTCGACTTCGCCCGCCAGACGGAGGGCGCGGACAACGCCGCCGACTTCGACACGCAGGCCGGCGACAAGATGCTGTCGATCACCCGCAGCGGGGCGACGGGCCAGCTCGGCGACGGGATCGACGATCACGCGACGCAGATCAACACGAAGCTCCGCGCGGCCAACGACGACCGCCTCGCGGACGAGCGCTCCTTCACGGGGCAGCTGCGCGCGCTCTACGGCCAGCAGGCGAACGCCGCCCAGGGCGCCGCGGAGCTGTCGAGCAAGGCGATCGAGGGCTTCGGCAACTCGTTCGCCAAGCACGCCCTCGCGGTCGCCAGCGGCGCCGAGACGGTCGGGGAGGCCCTGCAGGGGATGCTCGCCGACACGCTCTCGAGCATCGCGCAGGAGGCCGCCGTGAAGGGCGCCTTCGAGATGGCCGCGGGCGTGGGCGCCCTCGCCGGCGTCTACACCGCGGGCCTCGCGCCCGGGCACTTCGCAGCGGGTGCGGCGTACCTCGGCGTCGCGGCGCTCGCCGGCGCCGGCGCCGTGGCGCTGGCCCCCTCGGCCCCGTCGAGGGCGAGCGCGGGGGCCTCGGGCTCCGGGAGCCAGCGCGCAGCACCCGTCAGCGCCCGCGACCGCCAGGGCGGCGATGGCGGCGTGGTCATCAACGTGAGCTTCGGCGGGCCGGTCATCGGCGCCGGCGGCGCGCGCCAGGTCGGGCGGTACCTCGCCGACCAACTCAACGCGGCATCGCGCCAGGGCGGCGTCACTCTCTCCCCGAGCCTGATGAGGGTCGCCTGATGCCGCCGCCCCTCAGCGCCGCCCTCGCGGTCGACTTCGACCACGTGTCGGGCGCGCCCGATGTGACGTTCACGTTCGTGTCGGGCCTGCCGACGTCGGCGAATGCGACGCTCGGCAGCGGCGTGTACCGCATGTGGCTGGCCTCGGCCGCGTTCTGCTTCCCGCGGGCGCTGGCCGCGGTCATCGCGTCCGACCTCACGGCGCAGCGCGCGCACCCGTACACCTGCATCGCGTCGATGAGCGCGGCCGGCATCGTCCAGCTGCGCATCATCTCCGCCTTCGGGCTGCCGACGGTGGTCACCTTCGCCGACGGCGTGTGGCAGCGCCTGGGCATGGCGTCGGCGACCCCGACGCTCTCGCCCGGGAGCGGCCTCGTCGACGTCGTGGGGGTGCGGCCCGTCTGGCACCTCGCCCTCTTCGCCGAGCGCAAGAGCCTCGACTGGGCGCCGCGCACCCCGATGGCGGGGCGCACGGGCGTCGACGGCGTGGGCTACGGCTGCTCGAGCGGGATCACCACCTGGAACGACGAGATCTCGTTCGGGTACGTCCCGCGCGACCCCACCTACCGCACCGCGCTCGGCCTTGAGCAGACGCCGTGGGAGCCCGAGCCCGACTACCTCGGCCTGGCCGGCACCCTCGGCGCGCGGCTCTACTCGCTCACCGACCTGGTCTCGGCCGACGCCAACGCCCGCACCCTCGCTTTCGCGCGCGGGAACTGGGACGCGATCCGCGGCTCCACTTCGGAGTACTTCGACCTGGTGACCATCCCCACCGACCAGCTCGCGCGGCCGCGCCTGGCCCGCACCCGCGCCGGCTGGGAGGCGTACCGCATCTGGACGACGCAGCTGGTCCGGCAGGCGACGCCGACCGGGACGAGGGCCTGAGCCATGGCGCGCATCGACTGGGCGACGGCGGCGCGCGGGGGGAAGGTCATCCCCTTCCTGCTCATCCACGGCCTCGGCTACGTCATCACGCTGCCGTTCGGGGACAGCTACCTCCCCGCGGGGGTGTCGCTCTCGGGCCTGCCGGCGCTGTGGTGGCCGGGCGCCGACGGCATGACGATCGTGTCGCTCTGCCGCGGCTGGCTCGAGCTGGGCGAGGGGATCGAGGGCTTCGCCTGGACCGAGGCCGCCCGGCCGACCGAGCCGGGCCAGCTCGACGTCGCGCAGCTCGTCGTCCGCCTTGCCGACCCGGGCGGCGCGGTCACCGCGCTCTTCGACGCCGAGGACAGCGCCGTCGGCACGTACCTCACGGCCGAGGTCGCGGCGGCCGACACCACCGTGCACGTGGTCTCGACGGCGGGCTTCGACCCGGGCGGCGGCGTGGTCTACCTCAACCGCGAGGCGATCGAGTACGCCGGCACCACGTCGACGAGCTTCACCGGGTGCGTGCGCGGCCGCTACGGCTCGGCGGCGCAGCGCCACCCCTACGACGTCGCGGCCGGCTCGGGCCTCGGGACCGCCCAGGTCACCGACCGGCCGACGGAGATCGTCGGGCGCCTGGCGACGCTGTGGCTCGGGCAGGTGGTGAACGGCCAGCTCTCGAAGCTCTCGCTCGAGTACGTCGGGCACGTCGGCTGCGGGCCCCAGCTTGCCGGCGACGGCGCCGGGTGGCAGCTGCAGATCGACCACGCGAGCAAGCGCCTCGGGCAGAAGCCGCGGGCGGGGACCGTCACCGTGGGCGGGTACGTGCACGCGGGCAACCGCGGGGCGCGCGCGGCCTACGACGTCGAGGGCGTCGACCACTACGGGCGCAACCTGCTGCGCGACGGCACCACCCCGGTGGCCGACCTCTTCGCCACGGGCGGCAGCGCCGACTGGCGCTACGCGATCGCCCTCACCGAGGATGACCCGGAGCCCGACGCGGGCGGCTGGCACCACGACGCGCAGAGCTACGTCGACGCGCTCAACCAGGCGGTGCTCGCCGAGGTGGCCCCGGGCGACGCGCTCTCCTACCGCCTCGAGGGCGGGCACCTGGTGGCCGAGTGGCGCTTCGCGACGCCGCAGCCGGCCTCGCTCTACTGGGCCTTCGACTACCAGTCGGCGGTCTACTACCCGCCCGACGTGACCACGCGGCGCTCGGGCAACCCCATGCCGCCGGCGTTCGTGCCGATCCTGCCGCACAGCCGCGTCTACCTCTCCGCCACCGACTACGCCGTGATCCCCGCGGTGCCCCCGTCCCTCGGGGGCGACGACGCGACCGAGGCCTACTGGGCCCTCGTCTGGGACGCGACGACGGAGGGCGGCGGGACGGGGCGGCGCGCGGCGCGCATCCTCGCCAACAGCTCCTCCGGGGGCGTCTACTTCGTCGAGGTCGCCCCGATCGTCGGCGGGGTCCGGCTGCCCTTCGGACGCTTCGGCGGCGAGGCCTTCCGCCGCGCCGAGGGCATCCTGCTCCTCGAGCCCACGGTCTGCCGGGTGTGCCTCTTCGTGCAGTCCGACTCGTGGGTCGACGCGCTCGAGCGGGCCGTCACGGTGTTCTCGGAGGACCTCGGCGACGGGGCCGCCCAGACCTTCGACTGGGACCGGATGCGCGCGGTCGCGCGCCAGTACGGTGGCCCCTTCGCAACGCGCCGAGAGTACCTGATCGACGCGGATACAAGCGTGCTCGATCTGGTCGCCAACGAGTGCGCGTTGCAGGGGTTCTTCCTCACCCCATGGCAGGGCTCGCTGGCGATCGCCCGGCTGGCCGAGTACGCGGCGACCGAAACCCGCGCGGGCGCCATCACCACCGGCAGCCTCGTCGAGGACTCGCCGCCGCCCGGGTACAGCCGCGGCGAAGACGGCATCGTGAACACCTTCACGCTGCTGATCCCCGAGTCGAACACGACGCTCAACTTCGTCGACCGGACCAGCCGCGGCCGGTACGGGCCGAGCCGCACCAGCATCACCGCGACGCTCCCCGGGGGCATGCTCCCGCGCACCGTCGACGCCGCGCAGCTCGCGACGTCGCTGGGCGCCATGGCGATGACGACGCTCGGGCCGCTCCGGTACCCGTACCGCACGGTCGCGGTCGACGCGACGCTCCTGCACATCGGACTGCAGGTCGGCGACCTCGTCTCGGTCGCGCTCTACAACGTCCCCAACGGGAGCGGCGGCCGCGGCCTGCCGGGCCCGCTCGGCGTCTCCGTCGCCCAGGTCGCGTCGCGCTCGCCGGTGCTCTTCCGCGAGGGCACCGACGGGATGGTCAGCTTCACGCTGCGCCTCTCCCCGACGAACCTCACCGGCTGGGCGCCGGGCGCGCTGGTCGCCGTGGGCGGCATCGACGTCGGCGGCAGCGCCGTCACCCTCGACACCACCACCTTCGGCGCTGGCGGCTGCGCGCAGGGCGGCGCCGACGGCGGCGCGGTCACCTTCGCGGTCGGCGACAAGGTGCGCCTGGTCGCGCTCTACGACCCCACGCTCGCGCTCGCGACGCAGCACGAGGTGACCTCGGTCGTCGGCGCGGTCGTGGGCCTCACGCCGGCGCCCAGCGCGGGCTTCGCCGTCCCCGCGGCGACCCAGGGCGTCGCGCTGGTCTTCGACGACTGGGACGAGGTGGTGACGGCGCAGGCCGCGTGGGGCTACCTGGCCAACGAGGACCTCGTGCTGGTGGACGGCGCCGTCGCGACGCGCGCCCGGAGGTACGCGGCGTGAGCGACACCCTCGGCCGCGTCCTGCGGCGCAACCCGGCGGCGACGCCGTCGGGGCTCAACCTCTTCCAGGCGAACCGCGCGCTCACCTCGCTCGCGGGGCACGTGCTCACCAGCGACCTCAACCACCTCGGGGCCGACTACGCGTACCGGGTGCTCGCCACGCACCCCGGGTGGACGGGCTACTGGGCGGGGCCCTTCGGCTCCCCGTCGGCGGCCGGTCCGGTGGTGTCGGAGGTCGACTGGACCGGGCAGAGCGTCGACCCGGGCCGCACGGCCAACGCCTGCCTCGGCGCCCACTGGGTCGTGGCCGTTGGCGCCGGCGCGACGCTTCCCCGAGCGGTGCTGCGCTGCCGCGCGCGGGCCGCCACGTCGCCGGGCTCGACCGCCGGGATCTACTTCGGCGTCGCGCCCGGCCGGAACGGCTTCCCCTCGGGGGGCTCGTCGCACGACCGCGTGCGGCTCACGAGCTCGAGCTTCGCCAACGTGACCCTGAAGATCGAGCTCGAGGCGGCCGACCTCGAGGGCTGGGTGGTCAGCCCGGCGACGGGGCGGACGACGTCGGGCCCGGCGCCGATGGCCGACACCGTGCGCCTCGTGCTCGCGACGTTCTGGGTCGGCGCCTACAACTCCACCAACAAGCACGCCACCGCCGCCGACGTCACCGACCTGCTGGGGGTGACGCTGTCGCTCGAGCCGTGAGGGCGGCGCGCCGGTGGCGTCTACGGCGCCTCGCCCTTCGCCCCACGCTTGGGCTTCGGGAGCGGCGCCTTCACGGCTTCGAAGAGGATGTCTCGCACCAAGTCACTGCGGGTCATGCTGAGGCCCGGCCGGGCTGCTTGTTCGGCACGAAGCCGCGCGTCGAGGAGCGCGAGCAGCGCCCGGGAGAAACGGAACTGCACCGGGACGAGCTCGTCGGCGGGTGCCGTCTCCGGTTGCTCGCGGGTCTTGGCTGCCATGGTCGAGCATTGTGGGCATCCGTCATGCCGCGGTCAATCCCGAAGCAATACATGACGTCGGTCATACGCAACGGTGCTTTGACATTGCTTCAAGCAATACAAGAGCATAGGCTCTCTCTCGACGGTGGCAGTGAGCCGCCGACGAGGAGATCCCGATGCCCTTTCTCGACTGCCCGCCCGACGCCCGCCTCACCGCCTGTACCCGCTGCACCGAGCCCGTCGAGTCGGTCGACGGCCGCGGGCGCTGCGACGACTGCGGCTGCGACCGCCTGCTCGCCGGTCACGACGAGGTGTCGACCTTCGACTTCGCCGCGGCGGTGGGCCTCGGCCGCCTGTCCTTCACCGCGCACCTCGACCGTCAGGCGTCGATCGAGCTGACGAGTGATCCCGGCTTCCTCGCGTGGTGCGACGCGCTGCGCGACGAGGCGATCGAGCACGAGACGCAGAACATGCCGTGGGAGATCGGTTGGACCCCGGCGGACGCTGCCGCCCCCGCCAACGACGACGCCGACGACGCGGGCGCGGTGGCGTGATGACGCGCGAGGAGTTGAGCGAGGCCCTCCGCGCCGAGGCCCTTGGCAATGCGTCGAAGAAGCTCGCGCTCGACATCCTCTACTGGGAGGGCATGGACGTCGGCGAACTCAGCATGGAGTCGATGACGTGCATCCTCGCCTTGGTGCGGCGGATCGCGCGGGGCATGGCGCAGGAGGCGGACTCGTTCATCCAGGGCCCGTTCGAGCACTCGGAGGAGGCGGTGCGGGACATGGCGAAGGGGATGCTCCGGGACGTCGACATCCTGCGGGCGCTCGCCGAAGAGCTCGGGGCGTTGAAGGCGCCCCGGCGCGAGGACAGGGCGGCGTGACGCGGCGCGGGGCGCTGGTGATGGTGTCGCTGGGCGAGGGCCGCGTCCGCACGGCGCGGGGCTGGGCGCAGCTCGCGACGTGGGCGTGCGACTGCGGGCGGTCGATGGTGATGGCGGCGCGGACGAAGGCGCGGGACTGCGGGTGCGGGGCGGCCGCGGCGCTGCGGGTGGCGGAGGATCACCGCGCGTCGCGCTCGCCGCTGTACATCGTCTGGGCGGGGATGCGGGCGCGCTGCAACGACGCGGAGAACGATCGCTACGGAGGCCGCGGCATCACCGTCTGTGCCCGCTGGGCGGAGAGCTTCGCGGCGTTCGCCGCTGATGTGGGGCCCCGGCCGTTTGAGGGGGCGTCGCTGGACCGCATCGACAACGATCGGGGCTACGAGCCGGGCAACGTCGAGTGGGCCACGGCCACGACGCAGGGCCGCAACCGGGGCGAGAGCAACCGCGTCGTGACGGCCTTCGGGGTCGCGCGGTGCGTGGCCGCGTGGAGCGAGGTCTACGGCGTCCCCGCGACGACGATCAGTGCGAGGCTGGGGCGCGGGTGGCCCGCGGAGAGGGCGGTCAGCGCGAAGGGGAAGAGCCGGTAATGGCAGCATTCGAGGATCTCAGCGGCGAGCGGTTCGGCGGGCTGGTTGTCGTGAAGCGCGCGGAGAACAACCGCCACGGGCAAGCGCAGTGGCACTGTCGCTGCGAACGAGGACATGACGTTGTCGTGGCGGCTCAGGGCCTCAAGCAGATCCGGGCCGATGAACTGTTCGGCTGCAAGGTGTGTCGGTACGTGTCCGCGAGGGAGAGCGCGGCGATTGTCGCTGACTACGCAGCGGGGCTGACCTGCCAGGAGGTGGCGGCGCGCCGTGGTGTCTCGCCCACCACGGCGATGGATATCGCACGGCGCGCCGGGGTCGGCAGGAGTTCCGGCGTCGCGCACCGTCGCTACGCCTGCGATCACCACTACTTCGACACAATCGACACCGAAGCGAAGGCGTACTGGCTGGGCTTCCTCGCCGCCGACGGGTGCGTCACGGGCGGCAAGGTATGCCTCGGGCTCAAGGACTCCGACCGCGGCCACTTGGAGAAGTGGCGCGCCGCCCTCGGCGCAACCCATCCCATCGGCCAGTCCACCAAGGAGATGGACGGAAGGATCTTCGGTACCGTGTATGTGTACATCGCCAGCCCGGAGCTGGCCCGTGCGCTCGCGCCTCTCGGCATCGTCCCGCGCAAGAGCCTGACCTACACGCCCCCGACCCTGCGCCCCGACCTCATGCGCCACTTCTGGCGAGGCATGGTCGACGGTGACGGATGCATCAGTCTCAGTCGGCCTAGCGGGAGGTGGTCAGCGGAGCTTTGCGGCAGCCGCGACGTGGTAGAGGGGTTCGCCTGTTGGGCCGCCACGGTTACGGGTACGAGCGCGCGCGCCCACGCCCGTCGGAGCATCTTCAAGTTCCGCGTCGCGGACCTCAAAGCCGTCGCGCTACTCCACGCGCTCTACGATGGCGCGACGGTCTACCTCGACCGCAAGTATGCGCTCTACCTTAGGGCGGTTGCGCAGAACGGTGGCGCCAAGGGCCACGACCGCTGGGGCAACCCGCATCCTCTTGTGGCCTGACGGCCAGCTCTACGGGTACCGCTCGACGAGTAGAGCAAGGGTCACCGGCTGCTCGCTGCACGCGATGCGCGGCACCACCGTCGGCGTGACGTCGGGCATCGCCGCCCGCATGTCGCAGTAGGCGGGGAAGGCCTCTCCAATTCGCACCATCACAATCGCGGCCCGGCGCTCGCCCAGCCCAGCGTCGGCCCTAGCCACCTCCCTCCCATGCTCGCCCGCGGTGTTCCATGCGGCGAGGCCCGACATGAACGCGGGTCGCGCCGCCTCGGAATAGTGGAGCTGCATCTCCCGCACACCCTGCGCCATCTCGTTCCCGAGACTGTTCGCGGCCTCGAACTGGGCGTCTTCCAGCGACAGCCCCGTGTCGACCGGACCGGCGTCCGCGGCCCCCGCATCCCCGCCCGCGACGTCGGTCGCCGTCCCGCACCCCAGCACCATCCCCAGCGCACCGACGATCGCCCACCGTGCTGTCATGGCCGCGAGCGTAGCCACCCCAGAAAGGGACGTCGACCATGGCCGAAGAAACACAGCTCCCCGGCTTCCCCGACCTCCGTTACGTGGAGTGTCAGACCTCCCGCACCGTGCGGGCGGGGACGCTGACGAAGATGGCCTCGGCCGCGTCGCAGCTCGCGACGGGGCGTCCGACCAAGACCATTCAAGCGCACGACCTGCGCGACGGCGAGACGCACCGGGTGTCGTTCACCCGCACGTCGGCGGACATCAACACCCTGTACCTCGCGTGGTTCTACCGGGTGGGGCTGACGGACATCCTGGTCGGCGACACGCTCGCGGTGAAGCTGGTGATCCGCGACGCCGTCGGGAACCACGTCGGGCCCTCGGACGCCCGCATCCCCTACGCCTTCCAAGACAACGCCATCGCGCTCGCGATCACGTCCACAGGCCCCGCGAACCCGTCGGGGAGAACGGTCGGAGGCGAGGGGTGGCTCGATCTCGACGGGTTCGCGGGGGCCGGCGGCCTCCTCGGCGACGACTGGAGTTTCGAGTTCACGGTCACCCGCGCGGGCCCCGGCGGCCAGTCGTATGTGGATAGCGTCTTCGGCTTCGAAGCCCCCCGCAGCACGGTGCGCGCGGGCGCCGCCCCCGACGACGACGCCGCCGGCGCGCTCACCGGCCCGTTCAACCCGGGCAACCCGATCACCGCGGGCACGGTCGACACCCTCGGCCTGCTGCGCCTCGAGCAGACGCTGCAGGCGGCCGTCGCCCGGTGCGCCCAGTACCTCTCGCTGACTTGGCCGTGCGACATCACGGGCGACGTCCCGCAGACGACGTCGTCGACCTTCGACGCGTTCGTGCACCTCCGCGAGTCGGCCGGCGTCCCGGTGCCCTTCGTGCTGCGCGTCTCGCGCAAGTACACGGCCGCGCCGCCCGGCACTCCCGCCGGCGAGCTCGGGCGGTACCGGGTGCTCTTCTACGTCGCCGGCGGCGGCACGGCGCAGGTGCGCCTCAGCACCGGCGCCACCGCCTCGCCCTACGCCACCGCGGCCCTCACGGGCGCGAGCTGGCAGTGGTCGGGCTGGGTCAACGTGGCGCTGCCCACCAACGCCACCACCGCGCGGCTGACCATCGAGGGGCTGACCTCCGCCGGCACCCTCTACCTCGCGGGCATTCTCGTCGAAGAGCGCGCCCCCTGACCCTCCCGCCTCCCGCCCCGTCCCCGCCCGCCACCCGAAGGAGTCCCCCGCCATGGCCTACCGCAAGAGCGGCCGCACCGAGCTGCGCGCCGCGTCGCTCGCGCTCACCACGTCCCTCGTCGCGACCGACCCGCTCGCCGTCGTCGCCGACAGCACCGTCACGCTCGAGACGCTCTACGCCGTCGGCACGGGCGGCACCGGGGTCGAGGTCTACCCCGAGGCCTCGATCGACGACGGCGCCACGTGGGACCCGGCGGTCACCGCCCTCGACCCCGGCACGCCCTCGGGCGGCGCGGTCACCCTCGGGCTCGCGGCCGCGACCTACGCTCAGACGGGGGCGGGCCGCCGCCTCTGGTCGTTCGACGTGCCGGGCGCGACGCACGTGCGCGTCTCCGTGAAGGAGACCGGCGCCGTGACCGTCGCCGGGACCTGCCGCGTCCGCGCCGTCACCAGCCGACAGGAGGGCTGACCGATGGGCCTCCTCCTCCCCGGCTCCGCGATCGTGCTCCCCGCCGCCGGCGGCGGCTCGGGCCTCTCCGGCCTCGACGCCGCGCGACCCGCGCCGTCGGCCCCGGGCCGCACCTACGACGCGACCGACACGGCCGCGCGCTACCTCGACACGGGCACCGCGTGGCGCGTGAGCTCCGCGGGCGGCGGCCCCGACCTGGCGACGCTCCAGGGCTGGTCCGACGCGTCGTACCTCTCGGGCGGCACGGGCGCGGCCGTCGGCCCCGCGGGGGGCCCCGGGTGGACCTTCGTCGCGTGCGTGTACGTGACGACGCTGCCGGGCGCCTTCCGGGCCTTCGCGACCTACTCGCTCGACGGCGGGGCGCGGGGCTGGGTGCTGGGCATCGGGCAGACCACGGCCGACTGCCTGAGCCTCGGCCACGTCAACGCGGGTCCCACGAACGTCATCCTCCAGACCGGCGCGGTGGCGCCCGGCTGGCACAAGGTGGGCTTCGCGCTCGCGGCCGACGGCCTCTCGGCGCAGTGGTCGCTCGACGGCGGCGCCGCGCAGACGGTCGTCATCGCGCTCGGCTCGTACGTCGCGCCCGACGCGTCCAGCCTCTTCGCCCTCGGCCGCTTCAGCTACTCGAACTACACGCAGGCCGACCTCGGCGTCGCGGCGATCGTGGCGTACCAGGCGGTGCTCACGGGCGGGCAGCTCGCCGCGATCACGGCGACGCCGAGCGACGGGCGCCTCCTGACGCCCTCGTCCGTCAACGAGGACTTCGCGTTCCGCGCCGCGCTGGCGGTCGACACCAGCGGCGGCGTGGTCTGCGCCGGCGCGACGCCCCGCACCCTGGTGCGCGTCGGGTCGCCGCGGCTGTTCCCGCGCTGACCGCCTCCGGACCCTCCCGCCCCGCCCCCTCCCGCCGTCCCTTCCCACCGTCCGCCGCGGCCCCGCGCCGCAGATCGGCCCCGCCCCCGTGCACTCCCACGACAACGCCGCGCTCGCGGCGATCGCCACCGTCTCCACCCTGCTCGGCGGCGGCCTCGGCGAGAAGCTCGCCGCGGCGCTGACCGCGCTCGTCGTCAGCGTCGCGGCGCAGCTGCTGCTCCGGTTCCTGTTCCCGTCGGCCGACGAGCTCGGCCGGCGCGCGCACCGCCGGCTCTTCGGCGACCGCGCGACGCCGGCGCCCGCCGTCCCCGCGCCGGACGTCCCGGGACGTC
>JAQBQI010000475.1 GCA_028287085.1 Myxococcaceae bacterium | reverse complement strand
GGGTCGTCGCCGGCCGCGCGGAGGCGCTCGCAGAGGGCGTCCATCGGGACGCGGTCGGCGTGGAAGCGGCGGAGGGTCTCGCCGAGGCTCGTGAGGGGGTTGCCGGGCAACATCGTGCGCATGGTTCGTGGGCTCCATCCGTCGCGGCGCACGGCCGCGCGTTCACGGGTCTGGCGCCGTCGCAGTGCACGCATCGGACCGGCGCCGCCCGACCCGCCGCAGCGGCGAAACGGCGTCGGCGGTTGTGCGTTCCTGTCACGGGCGCGGCGGCCGCACCCGCAGGGGCGCCACGCACCCGACGAGATGCACTGGTGTCGGCCGGCGCGAGGCCTGATACAGCGCGGAGATGAACCGCACCTGGACGCGCGACACCGCCGTCGGCGACACCGTGACCCTCAACGTCGGCCGGGCGGGCATCGCCGTGTCGGTGCTCGCGATCGACGGTCGCCGCGAGGGGCACACGGGCTCGCTCGAGGCCTTCGAGGAGGAGTGGGCGTCGTGGCTGTCCGCACCCTTCGCCGATGCGATGGAGGAGATCCGGGAGGCGGTCGGTTACGCCCGCGGTGCAGCCGACGACGACGACGACCTGATCCCCTGATGGCGTCAGCTTGACGGCAGCGTCGGATGCCGTGAGAGGCTTCCGACAGCGCAGGAAAGGGACCTCGGCGCTCCGCCCGTGACGACCGCGGAATCAGAGACGAAGGCATGGCGAACGAACCCCCGATCAAGAAGCGCCGCGAGATGATCTGGAGCCACCACGGCGCCGCGGGCGACGCCGAGCTCAAGCCCGTGCGCGACCTGACCGCGGCCGACATCGGCGTGGCCTTCCAGCCCATCGTGTCGCTCGCCGACGGGTCGCCCGCCGCGTGGGAGGCGCTGGTGCGCTGCAACGTCCCCGGGCTCGAGTCGCCGCCGGCGCTCTTCGAGTCCGCGCTGCTCGAGCGGGCCACCGGGCGGCTCGGGCGGCTCATCCGCGAGGTGGCGTTTCAGCGCGGCGCGGGCCGCGCCCTCTTCGTCAACGTGCACCCGGCCGAGCTCTCGTCGCGCTGGCTCGTGCAGCCCGACGACCCGCTCAACTTCCACGACGCCGAGGTCTTCATCGAGATCACCGAGGCGGCCACCTTCGAGCACTTCGACCTGTGCCTCAACGTGCTGCGGGAGATCCGCCAGCGCTCCGCGGTGCGCTTCGTGGTCGACGACCTCGGCGCGGGCCACTCCAACCTGAAGCGCGTGCTCGACCTCGAGCCCTCGGTGGTGAAGCTCGACATCTCCCTCGTGAAGGGCATCGACAAGAACCCGAAGCAGTTCGTGCTCGTCGAGTCCCTCACGCGGCTCTTCGAGCGGCTCGGCGCGAAGGTCGTCGCCGAGGGCATCGAGACCGTGCCCGAGCTCGTGTGCGTGCGCGACGCCGGGGTCCACTTCGGCCAGGGGTACGTGCTCGCGCGCCCCGCCTTCGACTTCGCGCCCGTCCACTGGCCCCTGCGCTGAGCGCCTTGCGGCGCCGCGCGCGATTCCGTAGACAGACACGAGCCCCCGTTGCGCCCCGCCACCGTCACCCGAAGCGCTCCGCGCGCCGCCCTCGCCGCCGCCCTCCTGCTCCTGGGCCGCGGCGCCGCGGCGCAGACCGCCGATGAGGCCGAGGCGCGGCGACTCTTCGACCGCGGCGTGGCCCTCATCGACGCCGACCGCCCGACCGAGGCGATCGCCCTGCTCGAGCGGGCCCGGCGCATCCGCGAGGTGCCCGCGGTGGTCTACAACCTCGCCCTCGCGCAGAGCGCCGTCGGGCGCTTCGCCGACGCGCTCGCCAGCTTCGACGCCTACCTCCGCCTCGCGGGCCCGCGCCTCCCGGCCGACCGCCGCGCGGCCGTCGACGGGCTCATCGCGCGGGCGCACGAGAGCATGGCGGCCGTCACCCTGCGCGTCGTCGGCGCGGGCGTGACCGTCTCCGTCGACGACGTCGCGCTCCCGCCCGAGCGCTGGTCGCGCCCGCTCGAACTCGACGGCGGGCGGCACGTGTTCCAGGCGACGGGGCCCGGGCTGCGGCCGGTGGAGGTGACCCGCTACTTGGTGCCCGGCGTGCGGGCCGAGATCGAGCTCGCGCCCGCGCCGCTGCCCGCGACGGCCACGCTGCGGGTCGCCTCGCTCGTGGCGGGCGCGTCGATCTTCCTCGACGGCGCGCTCGTCGGCGTCGGCTCGGTCGAGCGGCCGGCCGCACCAGGCCGGCACACCGTGGCGCTCCGGGCCGACGGCTACGATCCGAGCGAGCAGGTGGTGCAGCTCGCGCCCGGCGGGGTCGAGCAGCTCCGGCTCTCGCTCCGACCGCACCGCACGGTGCTCTCGCAGTGGTGGTTCTGGACGGGCGTCGGCGTGGTCGCCACGGCGGTGGTGGCCGGATTGGTCGTCGGGCTGAGCAGCACCGAGGCGCCCGCCGGCGGCAGCGCGGGCTTCGTCGTCGAAGCGAGCACGGGGCGCTGACGTGGCCGCCCGGTCCATCGCGTCCATCGGTCTCGCCGCCGCGCTGGCCTCGTCGTGCGTGACGCCCGCGACCGAGGTGATCGCCGCGGTCTACTCCGACTTCAGCTACGGCCCCGGCGCCGACCTCGTGTCGCTCCAGGTGACGGTGCGCTCGGGCGGCCCGTCGGGCGCGCTCCGCGACCAGCGCTCGATCGTGCTCGGCCGCGCGGCGGGCCAGTCGTCGCTGCCGCTCTCCTTCGGCGTCGCCCCCATCGGCGGCGACACCTCGCGCGTCTTCTGGATCGAGGTCTCGGGCTGCGGCCTCCTCGGCTGCATGGATCGGCCGCCGCTCGTGACCAGCCGCGCGCTCGTCGGCTTCGTCCCCGAGCAGACGCTGCGGCTCGACCTCTTCCTCACGCAGACCTGCCGCGGCGTCCCCTGCGCCGACGCCAACGAGACCTGCTCGCCCGTCACGGGCCGCTGCGTCTCGGCCGCCGTCGCGACCGTCGACCTGCCGCGCTTCGACGGCGGACTCGCGTCGCCCGACGTCGTCGCCATCGACGCGGGCGCGATCGACGTCGCGCCGCCGCCCGACGCGGGCTTCGATGTTCCGGCCGTCGACGTACCTCCGGTCGTCGACGTACCTCCGGCCGTCGACGTGCCTCCGGTCGTCGACGCCGGAACACCTCCCTGGAGCGTGACCGCGGGCGGCGCGCACACCTGCGCCTGGCGCGTCGGCGCGGGTGGCGTGTGGTGCTTCGGCGAGGGATCGAGCGGTCAGCTCGGCAACGGCACGACCACGACGCGCTCGACGCCGTTGGCCGCGACGGGACTCGACGGCGCGGCCTCGGTCGCCGCGGGGGCGGCCTTCACCTGCGCGGTGCGCGCGGGGCTCGTCTACTGCTGGGGCAACAACATGCGCGGGCAGCTCGGGGTGGGCGGCACGGCGGCCCGCTCGACGCCGACGCTCGTCGCCGGGATCACCGACGCCGTGGAGGTGACCGCGGGCGCCCAGCACGCGTGCGCGCGCGCCACGGGCGGCGGCGTGTGGTGCTGGGGCGACAACCCCGACGGGCAGCTCGGCAACGGCACCCGCACGCAGTCGTCGACGCCGGTGCGCGTGAGCGGCCTCGCCGACGCCGTGCAGGTCGTCGCCTCGGCCGGGCACTCGTGCGCGCGGCGCGCCGGCGGCGCGGTCGTGTGCTGGGGCAAGAACAACGAGGGCCAGGTCGGCGACGGGTCGGGCGACGGGGCGGTCACCGCGCCGCGGGCCGTCGTCGGGCTCGCCGACGCCGCGCGCGTCACGGCGAGCGACAACTTCTCCTGCGCGGTGCGCGCGGGCGGCCAGGCGGTGTGCTGGGGCCGCAACGACCGCGGCCAGCTCGGCGACGGGACCAACACCGACCGCCCCGCGCCGCGCGCGGTGGCGGGCCTCGCCGACGCGGTGGACATCGAGGCCGGCGCCGCCGTGGCCTGCGCGCGCCGCGGGTCGGGGGCGGTGGT
>JAQBQI010000466.1 GCA_028287085.1 Myxococcaceae bacterium | reverse complement strand
GGTCCGCGAAGCCGGCGGGGTGGCGGCCCGCCTGGCCGCGCGCACCGACGCGGGCCCGCACCGCCCCTCGGTCGACGTGCTCTTCGAGACCGCGGCGGTCGCGTACGGCCCGGCGGTGCTCGCGGTGGTGCTCACGGGCATGGGCGACGACGGGCTGCGCGGGTCGCGGGCGGTGCGCGACGCCGGGGGCGCCGTGCTCACCGAGGCCGAGTCGTCGTGCGTGGTCTACGGCATGCCGCGCTGCGTGCGCGAGGCGGGCCTGGCGGCGGCCGAGGCCCCCATCGGGTCGATGGCGGCGCTGGTGCTGCGCCACCTCGGAGTGGCCGGGTAACTGGCGGCGCGGCCGGCGGGCGCGATAGATCGTCGGCCATGGCGCCCACCCGGCATTGGCTCACCAAGAGCGAGCCCTCGACGTACTCCTACGAGCGGCTCGTGCAGGACGGCGGCACCCGCTGGGACGGCGTGCGCAACTACGAGGCCCGCAACAACCTGCGCGCGATGGCGGTGGGCGACCTCTGCCTCTTCTATCACTCCAACGAGGGCAAGGCCGTCGTCGGGGTCGCGCGGGTCGCGCGCGCCGCCTATCAAGACCCGACCACCGAGGAGGACTGGAGCTGCGTCGACGTCGAGCCCCTGGTGGCGCTGGCGCGGCCGGTGACGCTCGACGAGATCCGCGCGCGCAAGGGCCTCGCGAAGATCGAGATGCTCAAGCGCAACCGCCTCTCGGTGACGCACCTCACGGCGGCGGAGTTCAAGACGATCCTGAAGATGGGCGCGACCGAGCTGCCCGACGCGTAGCGGCGCCAGTACCGCCCCACGGGCGACTTGATGGCTCGGCCCCGCGAGCGCCGCGAGAGAGAACCGCAAGGGCGCAAGGGTCGCAAGGAACGGATCCGATGAGGTGAGGTGAGATGAGATGAGATGAGATGAGATGAGATGAGATGAGATGGGAGGTGATGGATCCGCGTCCGTGACCGCCCTTCTCGTCCCTTCCTATCCTTGCGATCCTTGCGCCCTTGCGGTTTTTTCTCTCGCGCTCCCGCTCCCCTCAGCGCCCCGGTGCAGCGGTGCTCAGCCGGCGAGCAGGCCGAAGCGCACGAGCACCTTGATGAGGATGCCGATGAGGCTCTCGCCGGCGATGATCCCCGAGCTCACGGGCACGAGGTAGCGCTCGGCGGCCTTCGGGCGCCAGCGCTCGAAGGCGAGGGCGATGACGGCGCCGACGAACATCGAGAGCGTGTTGGAGAAGGGCATGGTGAAGGCGAGCCCGAAGCCCACGGGCGACGGGAAGAAGCGGCGCAGCTTCGGGGGCAGCGCCTTCTCGACGAGCACCATCACCACGCCGAGCATCGCGCCGACGCCGATCATGGTGCGGGCGCCGGGCGGCAGGTGCGAGACGCCCTGCGAGAGGGCGCGCGAGACGGCCTCCCAGGCGAGCGCCGCGGGGGCGGGGATGGCCGGCGTGCCGATGACGGTGTAGTCGGGCACGAGCAGGCGGAAGGCGGGCACGACGAAGAGGCTGCCCGCGAGCACGCCGAAGAACTGCGCGGCGAACTGCTGCCGCGGCTTGGCGCCGAGCAGGTAGCCCGACTTCAGGTCGGTGAGCATGTCGGCCGAGTGGATGGCGACGCCGCCGCTCATCGAGGCGCACATGAGGTTGGTGGTGATGCTGCCGGGCGCGACGACGCCGAAGACGAGCTGGGTGATCTTGCCGAGGGCGCCGGTGGGCGTGGTGTCGGTCTCGCCGGTGGCGCGGCAGGCCACGATGGCGATGAAGAAGCTCATGACGACGCAGAGCAGGCTCATCCACCAGGCGATGCCGAAGAGCTTCCACGCGAAGAACATCACGACCGGCGTGAGCGCCCCCATGCCGTAGACGAACCACTGGATGGGCACCTCGACGGCGGCCATGGGGTCTTCGTTGGCGGGCTTCACCTTCGAGAAGAGCCCCGAGAGCCCGGAGAAGGCGCGCGCGATCTGGCGCCACGAGAACGCGAACGAGAGCAGCCCCGAGGTGAGCAGCAGGGGCGAGCCGAACCACACCGTCCACTGCGAGATGGCGCGGATCTTCACCTCGGCGATCTCGTGGATGTCGACGCCGTGCGGGGCGAGCGCGAAGTAGTTGATGAGCCCGCCGAGCAGCATGCTCCAGGCCGAGCGCCAGCCCATGATGGCGCCCGCGGCGATGAGCAGCAGCGAGGTGTCGAAGAAGATCGACCACTTCATCGCCGCCACGCCGCGCATCTTGAAGGGGAAGGCCAGGTGCTCGGGCAGGGCGATGAAGGAGGGGATCCAGGTGGCGCGCGCCTCGCGCAGCCAGAGCACGAGCGCGCCGACGCCGGCCGACCAGATGAGCGCGCGGCCGGCGAGCCTGGCGCCCTCGGAGTCGACCGCGGCGCCGGGCCGGTCGGTGCGCCGCGCGTCCATGGCCGCGGCCTCCTCGGGGTGCAGGCCGCGCAGGGTCTCGGCCGCGGCGATGCCCGAAGGAAACTTCAGCCCCTCCTGGTTGATCATCTGGCGCTTCATGGGAATGGCCATGAAGACGCCGAGCATGGCGATGGGGGTGATCCAGAAGAAGATGGTCCAGCCCGAGATGACGGTGTGCGTGGCGAGCATGAGCGCGGGAATCGCCGCCACGGTGCCGCCGCCGGTCATGTAGCCCGCGGCCGAGGCCACCGACTGCATCGCGTTGTTCTCGAGCATGCCGAACTCTTCGCGCGCGAGCCCGACGCGCTTGAGCACGTTGAAGATCACGTACGCGAGAATCCCCGCCGTGATGGTGACCCCGAAGCTCCACCCCGTCTTGAGCGCGATGTAGAGGTTGGACAGCGACATCACGCCGCCGAGCAGCATGCCGGCCACGACGGCGCGCACGGTGAGCTGGCGCGCGTGGTCGCCCTGGTAGACCTCGCGCAGCCACCGCCGCTCGGGGTCGCTCTCGTCGGTCGGGCTCGCGGCGCGGAACACCTCGGGAGGCAGCGGTTCGCTCATATGGCGCGCACAC
This sequence comes from Myxococcaceae bacterium, assembly GCA_028287085.1. Classification (GTDB taxonomy): domain Bacteria; phylum Myxococcota_A; class Polyangia; order Polyangiales; genus SCUS01. The sequence continues at coordinate 3,273 of JAQBQI010000466.1, read as the reverse complement.
GGTTGCCAGAGATGAGCCCGCGTTGACAAGCCCCCACGAGAGGGGCGAGTCACTCCCCGATGAGCATCACGTTCTACTACGCCCCGATGTCGTCCGCGACGCGGGTGTTCTGGGCCCTCGAAGAGCTCGGGCTCCCGTACGAAAAAGTGAAGGTCGACCTCGCCGCGGGCGAGCAGCACAAGCCCGAGTTTCTGGCCGTCAACCCGCACGGCAAGGTGCCCGCCCTCGTCGTCGACGGCGTGCCGATGTTCGAGTCGCTCGCCATGCTGCTCTTCCTCGGCGAGCGCTTCGGCGTCGCGCGCAACCTCTGGCTCCCGCACGACCACCCCGAGTACCCGGCCGCCCTCTCGTGGCTCACCTGGGGCACCGTCACCTTCGCGGGCAACGTCTTCCGCTACCTGCTCAACACCAGCGCGCGCTTCCCCGCCGAGACCCACAACGCCGCCGCGGCCGAGGCCGCCCGGCGCGACGCCCTCGCCAACCTCGCCGCCCTCGAGCAGCGCCTCGACGGCCGCGAGTACCTCGTCGCCGACCGCTTCACCCTGGTCGACCTCGGCCTCGCCAGCTTCATCCCCTTCGCCGCCCGCTCCGGGGTCGCCGACATGGCCGCGTACCCCAACCTCGGCGCCTGGGCCGGCCGCTGCACCGCGCGCCCCGACCTCGCCGTCGCCATGGCGGGCTGAGCCCCGCCGATTGCCACCCGCGGGCCTCCCGTGGCATCGAAAGGCGTCGCGGGGCCCGCGATGGCGCGGCGCCCACGATCGGAAGGCGGTGACACCATGAGACGACGATGGAAGATGGCGGGGGGACTCGCGCTGGCGCTAGGCGCCTTGGCCGCGTGCTCCCGCCCGGCGGCGACGACGCAGGGCGCGGCGCCGACCCACGCCGGCGCGAGCTCGGAGGCCGAGCTCCGGCCGATGACGGTGGCCGAGCTCGCGGCCATGATCGAGCGCGGCGACCAGGTCGCCGTGGTCGACAACAACAGCCCCGAGTCGTACGCGCGGGGCCACATCCCGGGCGCGCGCTGGGCGGCGCACGACGGCATCACGGCGCAGATGCTGCCGCAGGACCGCAACGCGCGGGTCGTGTTCTATTGCCATAACGAGCATTGAACGGCCTGCCATACGGCCGCGCGGCAGGCTGTCGCGCTCGGATTCACCAACGTCTTCATCCTCCCGGCGGGCATCGCGGGTTGGACCAGCGCGGGCAAGCCCGTGGTCACTGGCACCAACCCCTCCTGAGCCCCGCCCCCTGATTGCCAGTGGCGGGGACATGATAGGTTCCCCCCCGCCATGGCCACATCCACCCCTTCAGTCTCGCTGGAAATGAGCGCGTCGGCCCACAGCACGGCCGACACGCCGACCGCCCACCTCGACGAGCTCCTCGCGGGGCTGCGCTCCAAGGCCGAGGAGTTCGCGCGGGTCTCGGTGAGCGCCCGCGCGGCCCTCCTGCGCGCGTGCCTCCCGACCCTGCGCGCGCAGGCCCGGCCCTGGATCGACGCGGCCCTCAAGGCCAAGGGCCTCGACGCCACGCTCCCGCAGTCGAGCGAGGAGTGGCTGGCCGGCCCGATGGCCACGATGCGCAACACGCGGCTGCTGGCCGAGACGCTCGAGCGCCTCGCCACCGCGGGCAACCCCGGCCCCGACGACGCCAAGATCAAGACCGACGCGCACGGGCGCGCGGTGGTCGAGGTGTTCCCCAACACGCTCATCGACAACCTGCTGTACGGCGGGTTTACGGCGACGGTGCGCATGAAGGCCGGCATGAGCGCGGCCGACGTGCGCAAGACGCAGGGGGCGTTCTACAAAGAGAAGAGCCCGAAGGGCGGCGTGTCGCTGGTGCTCGGCGCCGGCAACGTCGCCTCCATCCCCCCGATGGACGCGCTCTACAAGATGTTCGTCGACGGCAACGTGTGCCTCGTGAAGCTCAACCCGGTGAACGAATACCTGGAGGAGTATCTCGACAAGGCCTTCGCGCCGCTGGTCGAGAAGGGCTACCTGCAGTTCGTGAAGGGCGGCACCGAGGTGGGCACCTACCTGGTGAACCACAAGGAGGTCGACGACGTGCACATCACGGGCAGCGACCGCACGCACGACCTCATCGTGTGGGGCCCCGCCGGCCCCGAGCGCGAGCGCCGCATGCGCGAAGACGACCCGGTGCTGAAGAAGGCCATCACCTCCGAGCTCGGGTGCGTCACGCCGGTGATGGTCACGCCGGGTCCGTACAGCGACGCCGAGCTGGCCTTCATCGCGCAGAACGTCGCGACGATGATGGTCAACAACGCGTCGTGCAACTGCAACGCGGGCAAGATGCTCATCACCGCCAAGGGGTGGAGCGGGCGCGAGAAGCTCCTCGGGCTCATCAAGTCCGAGCTGTCGACGCAGAAGCCGCGCAAGGCCTACTACCCGGGCGCCTTCGATCGCTACAAGGCCCTCGTCGGCGACCGCCGCGACGTGGTGCGGCTCGGCGAGGTGCACGAGGGCGAGCTCCCCTGGACGCTGGTCTTCGGGCTCGACAGCGCCAACCAGGAAGAAGACCTCTTCACCACCGAGCCCTTCTGCCCGATCCTGAGCGAGACCAGCCTCGAGGCGGCGGGCCCGGCGGAGTTTCTCGCGGCGGCGACCGCGTTCTGCAACGACCGCCTGTGGGGCACGCTCAGCGCCGTGCTGTTGATCCACCCGAAGACCGAGAAGGAGCCCGGCGTGGCCGAGGCCCTCTACACGGCGGTCGACCAGCTGCGCTACGGCGCGGTGGGCATCAACCAGTGGACGGGGCTGGTCTACGGGCTCGTCACGCCGCCGTGGGGCGCGCACCCGTCGTCGACGCTGAAGAACGTGCAGGGCGGTCTCGGCTGGGTGCACAACACCTTCATGCTCGAGGGGATCGAGAAGGTCGTGCTGCGCGGGCCGCTCACGGTCTTCCCGAAGCCGCCGTGGTTCGTGACCTCGAAGACGGCGCACGAGCTCGGGCCGCGCCTCGTCGAGATGGAGTACGAGCCCAGCCTCTTGAAGGTGCCCGGCATCGCCCTCACGGCGCTGCGCGGTTGAAGGGAGACGCGGAGTCACCATGAGTCGACGCGCGCTCTGCATCGGCATCAACCGCTTCCGCGACCGCGACGCGCCGCCCCTCAACGGCTGCGTCAACGACGCCCGCAACGTCGCCGAGCTGCTGCACGGAGGGTACGGCTTCGGCGGCAGTGACATCCGGGTGCTGCTCGACCAGCAGGCCACCCGCGAGGCCTTCCTCGCGGGCCTCGACTGGCTGGTGGGCGGC
>JAQBQI010000460.1 GCA_028287085.1 Myxococcaceae bacterium | reverse complement strand
TCATCATCGCGATGGCCATCGGCGGCGGTCCCAGCGCCACCGCGCCGCACCCGCAGGTCGCCGTCACGACCGACCCCGCCCCCGTCGTCGAGGCCGCGGCCCCGGCCCCCGTCGCCGCCGCGGCGGCCAACGAGATGCCCGCCGAGGAGCCCGTCCCGATGGGCGCCGACGGCCGCGTCGTCGCCGCCGGCAACAACCTCCCGGCCGACCTCCAGGGCGCGGCCCTCTCGCCCGCGGGCCAGGTCGAGAACCTCCGCCCGGTGATCATGCAGGCGCGCCCCCGCGCGGCCTTCGCCCCCGCGGTCACGCCGGCGACGGCCGCCGCCCGCCTGCCGCTCGCCGCGGTCACCCCGGGGCGCCCCGCCACGATGGGCAACCCGAGCGTGCGCGTCGGCACCCGCCTGGTGCTCCGCATGGACGGCCCCGTCACCGCCATCACCGGCGCGGGCACCCGCGGCAACGTGATCTCGATGGTGATCCCCGGGCGCCACTCGCTCGACCTCGCCGCCGCGCTGGTGCGCATGGACGGGCGCATCCTCAACGCCGGCGTGATCAACCGCGCCGCCGGGGCCGAGCTCACGCTGCGCTTCCGCGACGCCGCCCCGCCCTTCTTCGCCCACGCCCGCGGCAACGCCCTCGAGGTGGTCCTCGGCAGCACGCCGGGCGCCCCCGTCCGCCGCGCCGCCGCCGCGCCCGCCCCCGCGGTGCTGCGCGTCCGTCGCTGACCCCGCCCCCGCTTCTCCGTCCCGCGCTGCCCGTCGCGTGCCACCCCCGCTCGGGGTGTGGGATCACCCGCCCCCATGAAGATCGAGACGCTCGCGATACACGCCGGCCAGCACCCCGACCCCACGTCCGGCGCCGTGATGACGCCGATCGTTCTGTCGAGCACCTTCGCCCAGGACGGCCCGGGCAACCACAAGGGCTACGACTACTCGCGCAGCGGCAACCCCACCCGCAACACCCTCGAGGCCTGCGCCGCCGCGCTCGAGGGCGCCCGCCACGGGCTCGCCTTCGCCAGCGGGTGCGCGGCCACTACGACCATCCTCCACACCCTCGCGCCCGGCGACCACGTCATCTGCGGCGACGACGTCTACGGCGGAACCTTCCGCATCATCGACAAGGTCATGAAGCCCATGGGCATCAGCGCGACCTTCGTCGACATGACCGACCTCGCGCTCACCGAGGCGGCCTTCCGCCCCAACACGAAGATGGTCTGGCTGGAGACGCCCTCCAACCCGATGCTCAAGGTCTTCGACATCGAGCGCATCTGCGCCATCGCCAGCCGCAAGGGCGTGCCCGTGGTGGTCGACAACACCTTCGCCACGCCGATGATCCAGCAGCCGCTCGGGCTCGGCGCGACGGCCGTGGTGCACTCGAGCACCAAGTACCTCAACGGCCACTCCGACGTCGTCGGCGGGCTCGTCATGAGCAGCGACGACGAGCTCGTCCAGAAGGTGCGCTTCCTCCAGAACGCGATGGGCGGAATCCCGTCGCCCTTCGACTGCTTCCTCGTGCTGCGCGGCCTGAAGACCCTGCCCGTGCGCATGGACCGCCACGCCCACAACGCCCAGCTCATCGCCGCGTGGCTGCGCAAGAACCACGACGTCGCCCGCGTCTACTACCCCGGCAACGACGACCACCCCCAGCGCGAGCTCATCCGCCGCCAGATGAAGACCCCGGGGGGGATGATCTCCTTCGTGATCAAGGGCGCCGGGGGGACGGTGGCCGAGCGCTCGCAGAAGTTCCTGTCGGCGCTGAAGGTGTTCACCTGCGCCGAGAGCCTCGGCGGGGTCGAGTCGCTGATCGAGCTGCCCGCGGTGATGACGCACGCGTCGGTGCCCGCGGAGACGCGGGCGGTGCTGGGCATCGACGACGGGCTCATCCGCATCTCGGTGGGCCTCGAGGCGGTCGACGACCTCCTCGCTGACCTCGAACATGCGTTCGCCGCGTCGCACTGACGGACTGCGGTAGATTCCGGGCAACCCTTTGGCAGACGTAGGTAGTGGAGGTCTCGTGGTGATGTCGGCTTGGCGCGTGTGGGCGGTCGGTTCGGTGGTGGTGCTCGGGCTCGGGTGCGGCGACGACCCGGTTCCGACGACGGGACGGGCGGCCTGGCGGGAGGGCTGCCCCGCGACGATGACCGGCGCCAACTGCACCAGCAATTCGCACCTCGTGAGCGGCAGCAACGGGTCGCCCACCGTCGACATGCTCTGCAACATCGTGCCGATCACCGGGGGCTACAGCGTGACCTTCCGCATCGCGGCCATCGAGTCGGGGCAGAACTTCTCCGAGTCGCAGGAGGGCCTCTTCGCCACCGGCCTGCTGCCCTCCGTCGGCGCCGAGCTGCGCAGCGGCGACGACGGCGGCTTCGTGCAGATCCGCGGCTCGGGCTGGAGCATCCCCCCCTCCAACGGCACCATCGGCATCACGGGCGCCTGCCACGTCTTCATCGACCGCGTGACCGGCCAGAACTTCAACGGCCGCATCAAGTGCGACGGCCTCATGGACGACCTCTCGCCCCCGCGGGCCCGCTACGTCGCGGGCTCGCCCCCGTCGACGCAGACCGTCGAGTTCGGGGAGTTCAGCTTTACGAACTGCACCGCCACTCCCTGACCGCCGCAGCCCTCCCGAAACCCCCCTGAACTGACATGTCACGATCCTCTCCGCCTTCCCGCAGCGCGGCGGGCCTCAAGGTCCTGCTGCTCGAGAACGTCCACACCAGCGCGCACGAGCTGCTGCTCGACGCGGGCTGCCGGGTCGACGCCCTCCCCAACGCCCTCGGCGAGGACGCCCTCATCGAGCGCCTCCGCGGGGTGCAGGTTCTCGGCATCCGCAGCAAGACCCAGGTGACGGCGCGCGTGCTCGCCGCGTGCCCCGGCCTCATGACCGTGGGGTGCTTCTGCATCGGCACCAACCAGGTGTCGCTGTCGACCGCGCACGACCTCGGCCGGCCGGTGTTCAACGCGCCCTTCAGCAACACCCGCAGCGTCGCCGAGATGATCATCGCGGAGATCGTGATGCTGGCGCGCCAGCTCGGCGACCGCGTGCGCGAGGTGCACGGCGGCACCTGGAACAAGGTCTCCAAGGCCTGCGTCGAGGTGCGCGGCAAGACGCTGGGCATCGTGGGCTACGGTCACATCGGCTCGCAGGTGGGCATCCTGGCCGAGGCCATGGGGATGCGCGTGGTGTCCTACGACATCGCGACGAAGCTCCCGATGGGCAACACGCAGACGCTCGGCACGCTCGAGGAGCTGCTGGCGGTGTCCGACTTCGTGACGCTGCACGTGCCCGCGACGCCGGTCACCGAGCGGATGATCAACGGCGAGGCGATCGCGCGCATGCGGAAGGGCGCGATGCTGTTGAACGCGAGCCGCGGCAGCGTGGTCGACCTCGACGCGCTCTCGCGGGCGCTGCGCGACGGGCGCCTCGGGGGCGCGGCGATCGACGTCTTCCCGGAGGAGCCCGAGGAGAACGGCGAGGGCTTCGCGTCGGTGCTGCAGGGGGCGCCCAACGTGATCCTGACGCCGCACATCGGCGGCTCGACGCTGGAGGCGCAGGCCAACATCGGGCGCGAGGTGGCGACGAGCCTGGTGCGCTACATCGAGGTGGGCAGCACGGTCGGCGCGGTGAACTTCCCCAACCTGGAGATGTCCCCGACGGCGGGCTCGCACCGCGTGCTCAACGCGCACCGCAACGTGCCCGGCGTGCTCCGCGACGTGAACCGCATCGCCAGCGACCTGGGCGCCAACATCCGCGCGCAGATGCTCGCGACCGACGCCTCGCTCGGCTACCTCATCATGGACCTCGACCAGGACGTCTCGACGGCCGTGGCCGACGCCATCGGCGCGCTCAGCACGAACATCAGCACCCGCGTGGTGTACTGACGCAAGTGGGGCGGGCGACCTCACCCGCGCTGCCGCGCCGCCCTCTCCATGAATGGAGA
>JAQBQI010000435.1 GCA_028287085.1 Myxococcaceae bacterium | reverse complement strand
GGCGACGCAGTACTGGCCCGCGGGGCAGGTGTCGGCGGTCGCGAGGCACCGCACGCAGCGGCCGGTGGCGGCGTCGCACGCGGCGCCCTCGGCGTGGCCGACGCAGTCCGCGCTGGCGGCGCAGCGGAAGGGGACATCGGGCGCGTCGGGCGCGTCGACGGCATCGACGACGTCGGGCGCGTCGACGCCGAGGTCGGAGGCGGCGGCGTCGGGCGCTCCGCCGACGACCGAGCTGCCGTCGGTGCACGCGAGCGCGAGGCCGACGACGACCCCCAGGAGGCCGAGCTGCCGATGCTTCATCGAGGGAGAGTCGCACGAGCGCCGCGCGCGCGACCATCGCCCGCATCGACGGCGTTGCCAGCGTCCACCGCGCTGCGGGTGTCCGCCGCCGTCCCGACGTCGACCCGCACCCCCGGCCGTGTATCGTCGCCCGACCATGACGAGCATCTTTCGGAGCGACCTGCTGGCGGGGCGCGTCGCGCTGGTGACGGGCGGCGGGTCGGGCATCGGCCGGGGCATCGCGGAGGCCTTCCTCGCGCACGGCGCCAGCGTCGGGATCGTCGGCCGCAACGCCGAGCGCCTCGCCGCCGCGGCCTCGGAGCTGGGGCCGCGCTGCGTGGCGGCGCCCGGCGACGTGCGCGACCCGACGGCCGTCGGGGCCGCGCTCGACGTCGTGACCGCGGCCCTCGGGCCGATCGACATCGTGGTCAACAGCGCGGCGGGCAACTTCCTCGCGCCGGCCGCGGCGCTGTCGCCCAACGGCTTCCGCACCGTGATGGACATCGACGCCAACGGGACCTTCAACGTCTGCCGCGCGGCCTTCGACCGCTCGCTGCGCGACCGCGGCGGCGTCGTGCTCAACATCTCCGCGACGCTCCACTACGCGGCGACGCCGCTGCAGATCCACGCGTCGGCGGCGAAGGCGGCGGTCGACGCGATCACGCGCACGCTCGCGGTGGAGTGGGGCCCCCTCGGGGTGCGCGTCGTGGGCATCGCGCCGGGGCCCATCGACGGCACCGAGGGCATGAGCCGCCTCGCGACGGGCGACGCGCGCGCGAAGGCGAACGCGATGATCCCGCTGCGGCGCTTCGGGCGCATCGACGAGATGGGGACGCTGGCGGTGTTCCTGGTGAGCGAGGGGGCGAGCTACATCAGCGGCGAGACGGTGGTCGCCGACGGGGGCGCGTGGCTCGGCGCCGCGGGCATGTGGATGGGGACCTGATCGGGGCCGAGGGGTGGGGGGACCCCGCGGTCTACTGGATGGGCGGCGGCGCGCCGTAAGCGCCCGGGGCGTAGCCCGCGGGGCCGCCCGCGTTGACGCAGTCGCCCATCTGCGATCCGTCGCCGCAGAGGCCGAGGCGCTCGCGCAGCGAGTTGTCGTAGGTCGAGAAGGCCCGCACGCGCTCGCTGCCCGCGGTCGAGAGGAACCCGAGCTGCCCGACGAAGTACACGACCATGCCGACCGTGAGGAGCCCGATGGAGGTGTAGAGCAGCGTCGAGTCGCCGTCGCTGACGCCCGTGAACCGGTCGGTCGTGCCGGTCGCGGCGGGGATGGCGGGGATCAATAGTAGGCTGCCCAGGAGCATCCCCAGCCCGCCGCCGGCCTGCAGCCAGCGGCCGGTGGTGCGCGCCTCGGCCGACTGGTTGGCGGCCACCGCGGTCACGGAGTTGGCGTCGACGAGGGGAACGAGGTCTTCGGGGTAGGCGACCTGGGTGCCGTTGGCGAACATGATGAAATCGAGCGAGGTGGACGCGCTCAGCACCTGCCCGTAGCGGTTGACGGCGATGTGCTGCGTCGTCTGCGTGGCCGTCGGGCGCAGCGCATTGTAGGCGCCCACGCGCGTCGGCAGCGGCGCCGTCCGGTCGGGCGTCGGCGCGAGCTGCACGTGCGCGCCGCACGCCTCGAGCGCGACCGCGAAGGCCAGCACCGCCGCCACCGACTTCAGCCCACGACGCGTCGCCATCGATTCCTTCATCGCCATCGCTCCCCTGCGTACGATTCCCATTCCCCCGCGGCCGGCGGCTGGTCTCTCATGGCTGGCGCTCCGCCTCAAACAATTCCCGCGGTGACGCGGTCGTAGCCGTGCAGGAGGCAGTCGCTGCACCGCTCGTCGACGCCGCTCGCCGGCAGCGGGCCAGGGAGGGCGTGCTGTCCTCGCTGGCCTGCGTCGGTGAGGACAACGCTCCCGCGACCACGGCCCTCCCGAGCGTCGTGCGGCCGTGGGTGATCAGCTCCCGGTCCCGACCGCGCCGACGAGTCTGGAAAAGCGGAAGTGACAAGGGAGGTACCGCCGACCGAGGCGGTGGGTGGATCAGCCCTGGGGAAGCGGCTTCGGATCGGAGGGGGCGTCGGGCGTGGGCTCACCGTCCGACACGCCGGCCGCGCGGTGGGTTTCGGCGAGGTCGTCGAAGATCTCGGGCATGAGCCGGGTCTTGCCCTGGAGGCGGAGGAGACTCTCGACGGCGAGCTTGAGGGAGCCGTACGCGGTGATCCACGCCTCGCGGGCGGCGGCGATCTCGGGGGTCATCTCGCGGCGCTCGCTGCGGGAGGCGCGCACGCGGAGGTTGAGGTCGGTGACGTGCTTGTGCGCGGCGCGGAGTCGCTTCGTCCACGCGGCGTGCTCGGGGAGCGCCTCCTGGTGCTTCTGCACGGCCTTGAGGGCGGTGTCGAGGGCGCCGGGGACGCGGGCGGGGCGCAGGCGGGCGACGGCGGTGAGCGAGCGGCCGCCGAGCACGTCGTCGGCGATGGCGTCGCCGTCGTCGCGCGACGAGGCGTACTTCTCCAGCTTGCGGAGGACGTCGATCGCGTCGGCGACGAGGTCGCGCTCTCCGGGCGCGGGCTTGTAGGTCACCGTGACGTGCCCGTCGGCGCGTCCGAGCAGCGCGCCAAGGGCGGCGGTGCGCTCGGTGACGACGCCCGAGACGTGGCGCAGCAGCGGGTCGAAGGGGGCGTCGAGTCCGATCGCGAGCGACTGCACCTGCGCGACGGCGAACGGACCATACGACTGGGTCTCGAACTGATCGATGTAGGGGTCTGCCATCGGTCGATGGTTCAACGGGGAATCGGGCGCAAACAAGAGGGAAACGGAGGCCCGGGTGCAGAGGGGTTTGCCACCGGGCAGCTTCCTGGCGTGGGGTCACTCGGGTTGACGGAACGCCCCGACCACGAAGTTTACCCGCCGGCGGCGCGCGACGGCCGCGCCGCCCGGATCTCCTCCCAGGCACCGACGCGGGCGATCGTCAGCATTCTTCATCCAAAAACCGCTGCGATTCCCGAAGAAGACGCTCCAGCTACAGCGCCGTAGCCGACCCTGGGAATTCCGACTGTCGGGCGCTCACCCGCTCCCAGAGTGCGCCGGTGCCGCGAGGCTGCCGACGCCGATCGACCACGCGACGAGCGCGGCCGTGGCGGTCCTCCGCGCGCGCGACGGCGGCGCCGAACCAGCCGTCGGGGCCGTCGGGCCCGATCAGCGTAGTCGCAGGCAGGTTCGGCACTCCCGCTGCGCCTCCGGCGAAGAGGTACGCCCGACCGGTATAGGCGTTCACGGGGTATGCCCCGACGACGAGGTCGGCGTGGCCGTCGCCATTGACGTCTCCGGCGCCCGCGAGCGAGGTGCCGAAGTAGCCATTTGGTCCGTCGAGGCCGGTGGGGCTGTTGACGTGGGTCGTCACAAGGCCCCCCGCGCCCCCGAAGTACACGTGAACCCGGCCCGTAGCGCTCGTCGCGCCCGGGGCCCCGATGGCGATCTCGGCGTAGCCGTCGCCGTCGACGTCCCCGGCGCTCGCGATCGAGGTGCCGTAGGCGCCGTTGACGCTGTCTGGGCCGCTGAGCGTGGTCGCGGGCGTGCTCGGAAGGCCCGTCGCGCTACCAAGGAAGAGGGACACCACGCCCGTGGCATTGCCGAAGTAGGCCGCCGCCGTGAGGACGTCGGCGTAGCCGTCGCCGTTGACGTCCCCAGCACCGGCGACGTTCACGGGCTGGGGAACGAGACCGAGGAGAGCGGCCGCGGGCTCGGTCGCCAGACCCGCCGCGCCTCCGAGGTAGACGTGGGCTGGACCGAGCAGGGCGTTGATGACGACGTCACCGTAGCCGTCGCCGTTGACGTCCCCAACGCCTACGACGGCGCTGCCGAACTGTCCGTACTCCCCGCCGGTGCCAGGGACGGTGGTTGCGGGCGTGGTTGCCACGCCCCCAGCGCTTCCGAGGAACACATACGCCTGACCAGCGAGTGGGCGACCCAGCGAGCCCGCGAGCGGGGCCCCGACGACGACGTCGGCGTAGCCATCACCGTTGATGTCTCCGGCGCCTGCGACGGACCATCCGAAGGACCCGTTCTCCGGCACGGTCAGGTTGCTTGCAGGCGCCTCCACCAGGCCCCGCGCACTCCCGAGGTATACGAGGACCTGCTCACCATAACCTCCGATGATTACGTCACCGTAGCCGTCGCCGTTGACGTCTCCGGCGCTCGAGACCGAATGGCCGAAGCTGAACCCCGTGGGGTTCGGGCTGGAGAGACTGGCCGCGGGCGAGGTCGACAGACCCCCTGCGCCCCCGAGGTAGAGGTACGCCGCGCCCGCGCCGGCGTGTGCGTTGGGCGCCCCGATGACGACGTCGGCGTACCCGTCGCCGTTGACGTCGAGCGTGGTGCCCCAGCTGGTGTCCACCGGCGCCGAGCGCGCGCCCACAGTGAACTGCCACGTGGGCCCCACCGCGTCCGACGTCACCCCGCCCGTGCGCGCGGCGAGGCGCCAGAACCAGACGCCCGCCGCGAGCTCCGCCGGAGGCGCGCCGCCGCCGCCCGCGGCGTCGAAGGTGACGCACCCGACGGTGAGCGCGCGGTCGCGGCAGAGCACGACGCGCGCCCCGTCACCGCCCGACAGCGCCCAGCGGAGCGTCGGGCGTCGCGAGGTCACCGTCGCCGTCGAAAGCGGCGCGATCGGCCGCGGCGGCGCCAGCGACATGCACGCGGCCCCGAGGCACGATGCACCCGCCGCGCACGCATGGCCACACGCCCCGCAGTTCGCCGGGTCGTCGCGCAGGGAGGCCTCGCATCCGTTCGTTGCGACCCCGTCGCAGTTGCCGAAGCCGGGGACGCAGCTCGCGCCCGGGCACGCGCCGCCCGCGCACGCGGCGTCCGGCGTCAGGAGCCGCGCGACCACCCTGAACCGTGCCGAGTCGGACGGTCCCAGCTCCGAGCGCGCGTAGACGATGATCGCAGGACCGCCCGGGTTCGCGGCGACCACCGGCGTGCGTGTCCAG
>JAQBQI010000433.1 GCA_028287085.1 Myxococcaceae bacterium | reverse complement strand
GGCTACGCGGTGACCGCGCGGCAGGCGCCGGCCAGCTACGACCTCGCGGTCGACGGCGAGCGCTGGGCGGTGTCGCTGCGGGCCGACCTGCTGGTCGAGCGCGACGGGCGTCGGTACGTGGCCGAGGTGAAGACCGGCCGGCAGGCGCCGCGTTTGGAGACGCCCGCCACGCGACGGCAGCTGCTGGAGTACGGGATGGCCTTCGACGTCGACGGGGTGCTGCTCGTCGACGTCGACGCGGGGCGGGTGCGGGCGGTGGAGTTCCCCGCCGCGCCGCAGCGCGAGCCGGCGGCCGCGGCGGGCAGCAGCTGGTTGCTCTGGATCGCGCTGGGCGGGGCGTTGGGCTACGGGGCCTTCGCGCTGGAGGCGCGGGGGCGGTCAGGCCAGCGCGGCGAGGAGGTCGGCCACCGGCAGGTCGAGCAGGTCGAGCACGACGCGCACGTGCCGCGGTGACAGCGCGCGGTTGCCGTGGTGGTGGCCGACGCGCGCGATGCGCCCGCCGCGGCGGTAGACGTTGACCTCGCTGCCCTTGCCCTGGCGCACCTCGCAGCCGAGGGCGACGAGGGCGCGCAGCAGGCGATCGAAGCGGAGGCCGCAGACGCGGCGTTCGGCGGCGGGCACCACGGCGGGCGCTCAGCCCTTCGCCGCGGCGGCCTCGCGGCGCGCGTTGGCGGCGGCGATGCCGTCGGAGATGTCGCGGCGGATCGCGGCGAAGAGGAGGGGGAGCTGGCGGTAGCGCTCGGCCAGGACGGGCACGCGGTCGACCCGGTGCTCGAACTCGCGGTGCACCTCGGAGAGCACCGTGAACAGGTCGTGCGTGAGGATCTCGGCGCGCTCGGCGTGGAAGGCCCGGAGCCGCTCGATCTGGTGGGCGGCGCCGAGGGTGCGGCGGAGCTCGTCGAGCACCCACGCGATCTTGGCCGGGTCGGGGACGAGGGCGCCGAAGTCGGCGGCGTAGTGGTCGGCGAGGTGGATGAGCTCCTCGCCCGCGTCGAGGGCCTCGGCGCGGTGGTCTTCCGACAGGTGGCGGAGGCGGCGGCCGCGCTCCTCGGGCGAGGTCGAGCGCCAGGCCGGCGGGCACGCCGGGAGGGCGGCCGCGTCGACGGCGGACGCCTTGCGGGTGCGGTCGATCGAGTCGTCGAAGTCGGGAGTGGAGGTTGCAGTGCGATCGGACGGGACGGGGGTGCGGGTCTTCATGGGACATCGCTCCGTGACGCGACCGTCGATGGGTCCGGTGGGGGGCGCCGCACCCATTGCGACGACGCCCGCGGACTCCAATCGGGTCACGCACGGTTGTCGGGAGGGGACCGCGAGGAGGTTGCCGGTCGGTCGAAGAAAAAGGCGCGAACCAGGGATGCCCGTGGGAGGGGAGTGGGTCGAGGCTGGCAGGGGGGTAGGTCGTCCCTGGGAGGGAGGGTGGCTCGTCCCTGGAAGGGGACTGGGATCTCCCCGGCTGACGGGTAGGACGTCGCTGGGAGAGGGAGTGACTCGTCCCTGGCCACCCGGCTCGTGCCGACTTCGGCCGCGAACACCCACGAAGCTCGCTCGTTTGGCACCGTCGCCCTGCGTCCCTGGCAGAGCGGTGAACGAGCCGAGTCCGCGACGCTTCAACGGGTCGGCGGCGTCGTCACACCGCGGCAGACTTCGCGGCTCGCGGTGGCCCGTCGACAGCCCACGAACTCCCGCCCGTTCGCCGACGAGACGAAGGTCTCGTTACAATCCTGACGGTCGGTGTGCACGTCGCAGCCGGGCTCCGCCCCGCAGGGGAAGTGGTCCTCGTTGAAGAAGACGGCGCGTCCGTCGCGGGCGCCGACCGTCGCCACGCGGACGAAGGAGTCGCGCCCGTAGAACTCCGCCCGCGCCGCGAAAGGCTGGCGCGCCCGCACCGCGGCGATCGCGCACGCGTCGACGGCCGCGGGGTCGACCCCCGCCGGCGCGCGCCCGCAGTCGACCGTCGCGGGCTCGCGCAGCTCCGCGATCAGGTCTTCGAGCTCGCACCGCGCGGTGCAGCCAGACAGGGCAATCAGGGCCATCAAGGCCGCCAGCGGCTTCATGCGAAGTCGCGGTTGCAACCCGCGGTCCGCCCACCGGGCGCCTACCAGCGGTGATACGCGGGGTGGTCGGGCTTCACCGCGACGAAGGTGCCCGTGCCGATGGCGGTGACCTTGCCGTTGGCGGTCATGGTCGCTTCGACGGTCGCGCGGTCGTCGGTCGACGACACGACGTGCGCGTCGACGTGCACGGCGCCCATCGGCGTCGGGCGCTTCAGCACCACCTTGAACTCCGCCGTCACCGTGCACGGCGCGTGGTCGAGGCCCGCCTTGCGCATCAGGTGATGGATGGCCGTCCAGTTCATGTGGCAGTCGAGGACGGCGCCGATGATGCCGCCGTTGAGCACGTTCTCGAAGGCCTCGTGGTGGTGCTCGGGCACGAAGTCGCAGGTCACGTGGGCGTCGGCCGACTCGCCCGCGGCCACGCTGCGAATGCGCAGCCCGCGCTCGTTGGTGGGACCGCAGCCGAAGCAGCGCCCCTGCGGCGCGTAGGTCTCCTGGAGGGATCGCTCGCTCATGCGCCCGACGGTACCGCACCGCGCCGGCCGTGATGAGGCGCTTGCGCTACCCCGGCGAGCGGGTGTAGCGACCCGCGGCAGAGAGAGAGAGGCGGGCGCTCGCCGGAGGTTCCCTGGTGAACCTCGGGAGGAAAGTCCGAGCTCCGCAGGGCAGGATGCTGGCTAACGGCCAGTGGGAGTGATCCCGAGGACAGTGCAACAGAGAAAGACCGCCGCACGCCGCGAGGCCACTGCGGTAAGGGTGAAACGGCGAGGTAAGAGCTCACCGCGTGGCTGGTGACAGCGACGGCACGGCAAACCCCATCCGGAGCAAGACCCAATATGGAAGCGATGCGGCTCATCCCCGCGGGAGACCTGGAGCCCGGTCGATGCTTCCGGGTTGGTCGCTACGAGGTCGCGAGCAATCGTCGACGCTAGAAGAATGAGCGCCCCCGTACGGTGAGCGATCGCCGCGCGGGACAGAACTCGGCTTACAGCCCTCTCCCTCTCCGAAGACGCCTCGGGCCCCGGCAACGGGTCACCCGGGGCGTAGTCGGTTCTGGGGCATCATCGCCACGTGCCCCCCTTCGCACTCCGCGCCGCCCTCGCCCTCAGCCTCACCGCGCTCCCCGCCTGCGGCGCGCGCACGGCCCTCCGCGTCGACCGCGACGCCGCCACTGTCATCGACGCGCCCGCCGTCATCGACGCGCCCGCCGTCATCGACGCCTTCGACCCCGGCTGCCGCCTCGACGCGGCGCTCTGCGACGACCGCGACGCGTGCACCGTCGACGCCTGTCTCCCCGACGGCAGCTGCGCCCACCGCCCGCTGCGCTGCGATGATGGCGACGCCTGCACCGTCGACCGCTGCGACGCCGCCCGCGGCTGCTTCACCACCGCCCTCGACTGCGACGACCGCAGCCTCTGCACGGTCGACCGCTGCGAGCGCGCCACCGGCTGCCGCCACGACGCGGTCACCTGCGACGACCGCGACCCCTGCACCGCCGACCGCTGCGAGGCGGCGGTGGG
>JAQBQI010000374.1 GCA_028287085.1 Myxococcaceae bacterium | reverse complement strand
CCGTGGGTGCGGCAACGATCACAAAGGTCCAATCGCCGAGGGTTCCGTCAGGGTCGAGAAACACGTGACGCATGGATTAGGGCACCTGCTTCCTGTTCCGCGCAGAGGTTCGTACTCTCTGCCCAACGGCTGGCCGATGTGCCGCCGCAACGGGCGCGGCGGGTTGGCATCGGGTGAAGTGGCGGCGGTCGGCACCATCGGCTTGTTAGCCTGAGTCTTTCGTCGGAGCCCACTCGTCAGGCAACTGCTCGACGAACTCCGAATCCCCAACGAGCCGAACGGAGATGCCTACACCGGCGAACTCGACCGGGTCTGCGTTCACAAGTTGTAACATCCCTCGTATGGGCACACGCTCCGTGAGAGGCGCCGGGATCATGTTGCGGTGCATCGCTTCGCCGACCTGAATCCAACCGCCGGAGATCTCGAAGACGCCGTCCGCCGGTGGCGCAGCTACCGACCCGCCTTCGATCAGAATCTCCGCTGCCTGAGTGCACCCCTCGCCTCGCCACCCCGCGGGATTGTGGCTCCAGTGATGCACATACGCAGGACAGAGCCGGAAAACGACCGCGTCGCCGGTACCGTTCACGGTGACCCGAGAGTCATGGAGTTCGATCTGCGTGGTCATGCGTCGTCTCTCGCTAACATCTCAGTCGACCGCCCCGCTGCTGCATAACCCCATAGCGGGCGCTGTTCCACTCCCCGCTGCCCAATCCCCGAACATCTCAGCCCCCGTCTTCTTCGCCGCATATCCGCATAGGGGGCGCCTTCTCCTGCCGCTGCCCAATTCCCTATCCGCATTTCTGTACCCGCCTCCCCTTCCCTCCGCAACCACCCCCGGCTCCTCGGCCGACTACGCTCCACCGGGGACCTGCATTGCGACCGACACCGCGGAGCGCCCCACGACGCCACCCGTCCGCAGTAACCGGGATCTGGTTCCGCGGGTCGCGGTCGGCGTCGTGATGCCCCCAGACGGACTGTGCGCTCAACCCCTCGGGAGGCCCTGGATGGCACTACGTCTGTTCAGGCATGGCGCAGATCGACCAGTAAGGCGGAGTTCAGGAGGTGCCGTCGCCGACGTTCCCGTAAGAATCGTTGCCGAGGCAGCGCGCGCTCCCGCGCGACGCCGGACCTCCACGGGGCGCCTTCATCGCCCGAACACGAGAGCGGGGCCGCCGTGTCCGCTGGGCCCCGGAGTGCGCCCCTCCTTGCACTTCCCGCTCATGGGCCCTTGGAGGTGCAGCGCAGCGGTAGAGAAGGACGCCCCGCCCAGCGTCACGGGCCCGGATGCGACCGCCGCAGTAGTTCGTCGAGCCCCAGCGACCACCGCGACGCCTCTCCGTGCGAGAGCATCAGCCCGGTGTTTTCGCCCCAGCACGAGACGCGTCCCGTGCGGTGGCGGGCGCACTGGGTCCACGGGTTGATGGCGAGTTCGACGGCGTCGGAGAGGCCCGGCACCACGGCAACGGGTTCGTCGACCCCCGTCGCGCTCTCGTCGAAATCGTCGTTGAAGCGATCGGACTGCTGGCACGCGACCGCCCCCGTCGAGCCGATGGCGCAGCCGAAGCCCGTGACGACGCGCCGCTCCCGCAGCGCCGGGGCATGCAGCGCGGCGAGAAACGAGCGGTCGATGGCTTCGCCCTCGGGGTCGACCGGGTCGCCGCGACGCCATCCGCGGTCGGGCCCGATGCAGGGGATGGCGCCCTCGACGTCGCAGCGCAGGCCCCCACGCACCGCGAAGTGCTCGCGCCCATCGAGCGAGGGCACCCGCCGGAAGCCCTCGCCGATGTAGCGCGCGCACCACGCGCGGCGCGCGGCGTCGGTCGCGCAGGCGAAGCGCCCAGCGCCGACGAGCGACCGCAGCGCGAGGCCGGCGGGATGCGCGACGACGGACGGGTCGAGGTCGAGGGTCTCGGGGAACATGCAGCGAGCGGTGCCGTCGGCGAGGGTCGCGCAGACGGCGCCCTGCATCGTCGCCAGCCCCGTCGCACCGGCCAGCGAACGCAGCTCCCGCGGGACGGGAGAGTCAACGAGGCCGCGCGTGGTCTGGACCGCGCCCCAGCACCAGACCCTCCCCGCGGCAAGCGCGCAGAAGAGGCCCCCGTCGAGGGCGGCGAGGCGCTCGGCCCGACCGGGGACGGCGATGGGCACCGGCGCCCCGCGGCGGACGATGCCCGAGTCGGCGAGCGCGCGCCCCCAGCAGCCGACCTCGCCGTCGGTGCGGCGGAAGCAGCCGACGTCCGGGCCGAGCGCGACGGCTTCGACGTCGCCGAGCGCGCGGTGCATCGCCGTCAGCGATCGGAGGTCGGGCGACTCGTAGCGCCGCGGCGGTCGGTCGGGGCCGTAGAGGCACCACAGGCTGCGATCGAAGCCGACCAGGCATAGGTCGCTGTCGCTGAGCGCCACCCGACGCGCGCGCGGGACCTCCCCCAGCGGCAGCCGTTGGCACCACTGCTCGTCCGCCCCGAGGTGCCCGACCCATGCTTCGTCGCGGTCCCCGCACGCGACCTCGCCATTGCGACCACGGACGCAAACGAGGCCACTCCGGTGCGGCACCATGACGATCTGCTCGGGCGACGGGACGCGGAGCGCGGAGGTGTGCGGAGCGTACGCCGGGTCGTCCGCGCCGTCGCCGCAGCTCACGTCGCCGTTGACCGACACGGCGCAGCGGGCTTCATGGGAGCTGACGAGGTCGATCGCGTCGCGACCGCCTCGCGCCGCGACCGGCGGCGAAAGCGGCGGGCCGAGGCGGTGGTCGAGCAGCTCCACCCACTGTCCGGCGGCGGTGACGGCCCACCGCCCGCCTTCCACGAGGCCGACCACGCCGGGCGCGGCGATGACCTCGGCGTCGCGTACGATGTCGTCGCCGCGACGCCGCACCGCGCCGGGTACGCGGATGATGCGGGCGTGCGCGGCGTCGCCCGTCAGCATGGTCACCGCGCCGCCCGACACGAGCCGACTGACGGGGGTAAAGGGGACATGGCGAATCGCGTGGCGTGTGGGCGGCGGGGGCTTCGGCGGGCGGAGGCGGTGTACCGCCGTCGCCGCGGCGACGAGCAGCACGAGCGCCACGAGATAAGCGCGGCCGGAGCGGGAAGGCGGACGCGGCGCCGTCAGGTCCGCCGCTCGGTAGGGCGACGGGGCGAGACGCGATCGGTCGGGCATGAGTCCACCGCTCCTTTCCGAGACGTCGCCGATGGTGCCTCACGCCGAAGGCCGACGGGGCTGGGGGATCGGGCGCTCGGCTCGCGGGCCGGGCGGCTCGACCGCGGCGGGAGCGCCTGCCACGCGACGGCTTCTCGTTTGAGTCCGGCTTCGTCCCCGCGGTAGCGTTCGCCCGCGCCCGCCCATCGCGCGCAGAGAGATCAGCAGCGGAAATGAAGAGGTCGATGCGCTCGGAGCGCCAGGCGCGGCTGCTTCTGGGATGGGCCACCGCCGCGACCCTCGGCTGCAGCCCCACCCTTCCCCCGGGGCTCACTCCGCGGCCGGACGCGGCGCTCGCCGACGCGGCGGACGCGATCGCCGACGTCCCGCTCGTGCCCTGCGCGACGGACGCTGGCTGCGCCGACGCGGGCGCGGTGGCCGAAGCCGGGGCGGACGTTCCGGTCGCGCCGCCGACCTGCCATGCGGACGCCGAGTGCGCGGCGGGCCGGCACTGCGACCGCGATCATGGGGCCTGCGTGGACTGCCGGACGCGGTCGGACTGTGCGGGCTCCGGCCAGGTCTGTACGAGTCAGCGGTGCGAGGTCGGCACGTCGTGCACCTCGTCGCGCCAGTGCGCCGGGCAGGTGTGTTCCGCGGCGCTCGGTCTCTGTGTGGACTGCAACGTCGACGTCGACTGCGCGGCCGACCAGACGTGCAGCGACAACGGCTGCGTGGCGCGCCCGCGAAGCTGCACCTCCTCGCGGCAGTGCAGCGACCTGGGGCTCGTCTGCCACCCGACGCGGATGCGCTGCGTCGAGTGCGCGACCGACGACGACTGCGCCGTCGGAACCCAATTCTGCGGCGCCGACAGCCGCTGCGCGCCCCGCGTCTGCGCGCCCGGCGC
>JAQBQI010000041.1 GCA_028287085.1 Myxococcaceae bacterium | reverse complement strand
GCTCCGGGGCGGGCGCGGGCTTCGGGCGGAAGAGGGTCACGGAGGTGTCACCGTAGGCGCGGGTGTCGGGCGCGGCGAAGGCGTCGGCGAGGGCGGGCGGCGGGCCGACGGTCTCGCGCGAGGCGTGCTCGACGACGACGAGCGCGTCGGGCGCGAGCACCCCCGGCGCGGCGAGGGCGGCGAGGGCCTCGCGCTCGAGCAGGTGCCCGTAGGGCGGGTCGATGAACACCAGGTCGAATGGCCCGGCCGCCTGCTTGAAGGCCCGGCGCACGTCGCGCAAGAGCACGGCGTAGCGGGCGGCGTCGCACTCGAGGTTCTCGAGGTTGGTCTCGATGGTCTGGCAGAGGCCGCGGTCGCACTCGACGAAGGTGGCGTGGGCGGCGCCGCGGGAGAGCGCCTCGACGCCGAGGGCCCCGGTGCCGGCGAAGAGGTCGAGCACGCGGGCGCCCTCGATGCGGGCGGCGGCGATGTTGAAGATCGCCTCGCGCACGCGGTCGCTGGTGGGCCGGGTCTCGGCGCCCCGCGGGGGGCCGAGGAGCCGACGACCGCCCCAGGTTCCGCCGATGACGCGCATGGGAGTGACGGTGGAGTGGGGCGGTTTACTAGAACGTGTAAGACAGGGACATGCCGTTGGTCGCGCCGATGAGGGGCGAGACGTTGAGGCGCGCGCTCGCGGGCAGCGGCTGCGGCGTGGCGGGGGTCTCGGCGCGGGGGCGGTCGATGACGATGAGCACGGCGCCGGCGACGGCGAGCACGGCGCCGCCGATGCCGAGGCCGAGGGCGAGGCTCTGGGCGGTGCTGTTCGACGAGCAGAGGCTGCGCACCTGGGCGGCGTCGTCGGAGGGGTTCTGCGAGGCGAGGTCGCACACCTGGCTGGCCGACTGGCGGCGGTCGTAGTTCACGTTGGCCTGGAAGCGGGCCCACGCGCCGTACTCGCCGGCCGAGAGCGGGGTCGACTCGGTGGCGCTGCTGGCCTGGCCCGCCGAGATGACCGCCTCGACGATGCCGACGATGCCGACCGCGGCGCCGAGGCCGAGGGCGCCGAAGCCGATGTAGCGCAGCACCGGGGTGCGCGGCGGCGGCGGGCGGTCGATGATGACCTGCTGCACCTGGAGGGCCGGGAAGCTCGGGCCGGTGTTGAGGGCGGGGTTGGCGGGGTTGGCGGGGGCGGCCACGTCGTGCTCGGCGATCTCGGTGAGTGCGCGCGTGGCGGCCTCGCGGAGGTCGTTGGCGCTGTTGGCCTGGGCGCGCGTGAGCACGCGGGAGACGCGGTGCACCTCGCGGCGCGAGCCCTCGTCCCAGAGGGAGATCTCGACGTTGAGGGAGGAGTTGCGGCCGCGGCCGATGCGGGTGATCGAGCCGTAGATGAGCTTGGTGGCGTGGATGTCTTCGGCCACCATGTGGAGGCAGTCGGGGCCCGTCGACGAGCAGCCCGTGACGGCCATCTCCTGCTCCATGGCGGGGGAGTTGTCGGGCACGTCGTAGCCGGCGCCGCGGGCGGCGAGGCGGAGCTGCGCGCTGAAGGTCGCGGCGATGTCGTCGTCGCCGTCGGGCGCGCGCATGCCGAGCACGTGGGCGGCGCCGTGGCTGGCGGCGGTCTGGGCCGACGCGATGCTCGAGGCGAGGCCGAGGCCGAACGCGAGACCGAGGCCGAGGCGGAGCGGTGACGAGCGCATGCGAGACTCCTGTGGGCTGAGCGTAAGGGGCGATCGACGGGTTCGCCGTGCAGACGTTGGAGGGGATCATAGAAGAGCCGCCCGGGGGAACGGAAGCGAATCATGGGGCGACAGTTGACGGCCCGCGGCCCGATCGGACAGACGCTTCCCCCCACTACCGCCGTGACTGACCCATGGACCATCGGCCGCGTCTCCACCTGGACCGCCCGCGACCTCGCCGCGCGCGGCATCGAGGGCGCCCGCCTCGACGCCGAGCTGCTCGTCGCCCACGCCCTCGGCCTGCGCCGGCTCGACCTCTACCTCCGCATCGAGCAGCCGCTCGACGAGGCCGAGCTCGCGAAGATCCGCGCGCTCCTCGAGCGGCGGCGCAAGCGCGAGCCCGTCGCGTACATCCTCGGCTACCGTGATTTCTACAACCGGCGCTTCATCGCCGACGCCCGCGCGCTCGTCCCCCGGCCCGAGACCGAGCTCGTCGTCGAGGCCGCCCTCGCCCGCCTCAAGGCCCGCGGCGACGGCCCCCTCCGCGTGCTCGACCTCGGCACCGGAACCGGCGCCATCGCCGTCACCCTCGCCCTCGAGCTGCCCCACGTGACGGTCGACGCCGTCGACCTGAGCGAGGCCGCCCTCTCGCTCGCCCGCGAGAACGCCGCCGCGCTCGGGGCCGCCGACCGGGTGACCTTCCACCACGGCAGCCTCTACAAGCCCGTCGGCGACGCCCGCTACGACCTCGTCGTGAGCAACCCGCCGTACATCCCGAGCGCCGAGTGCGACGCGCTCATGCCCGACGTCGCCCTCTTCGAGCCGCGCCTCGCCCTCGACGGCGGCGAAGACGGCACCCTCGTGCTCCGCGCCCTGGTCGCGGGAGCTCCCGCCCACCTGCTGCCCGGCGGCTCGCTCGTGGTCGAGCTCGGCCACGATCAGGGCCCCGCCGCCCGCGCGATCGCCACCGCGGCGGGCTTCCCGACCGTCGCGGTCGAGCTCGACTACGCGCGCCTCGACCGCGTCCTCACCGCCGACCTTACCTGACCCGGTAACACCCCCCTCGGGCCCGGGGCGACCGCAGATCGCCCTGCGGATCTCTGCGCGAGCGCATGAAGTGACAAGTGGCACTTGACGCTCGACGCTCATGGCCGCTAGCTCTGGAGCACGGCCGATGAGCGCGGAGGATGCGTCGATGCTGAAACGGTCTCCCTGGATCGAGCGCGCGCGGGCGCTGGTACCAACCCAGTGGGTGCGCGACGCGCGGATGGTGCTCGACGGCCTCGCGGGCCGGTCGCCGCCGCCCTTCTTCTCGACGGCCCCGTCGCCCCGCCCCGCCGCGCTGCTGGGCGCCCGTTCGCTGCGGGTGGCGGCGGTGACCCGCGAGACCCACGACGCCATCTCGCTGACCCTCGTCGACCCGTCGGGCGCTCCCATCCACTACCGACCGGGGCAGTTCTTCACGCTGGCGCTGCGGCTCGGGGGCGAGGTGTTGCGACGGGCCTACTCGGCTTCTCTGCCGATGGAGGCGGCGAGCCCGCCCGGCTCGGTGCGGGTGACCATCAAGCGCGTCGCGGGCGGCCGGGTGAGCCAGCACCTCAACGACCGCGCGGCGGCGGGCGACCTGCTCGACGTCTTCGGCCCGTCGGGCAGCTTCGTGGTGGAGGGCTCGCCCGCGACCCTGGTGCTCATCGGCGGCGGATCGGGCGTGACCCCGCTGGTGGCCATCGCGCGCGACGCCCTCGCGCGGCTCCCCGACACTCGGGTCTTCGTGCTGATTGGCAATCGCTCCGCGGCGGACATCCTCTTTCGCGACGAGCTGGCGGCGCTGTCCGAGGCGCACCCGGCCCGCTGCACGCTGCGCCACGTGCTCGACGCCGCGCCGCCCGATTGGACGGGTGGCGTCGGGCGACTCGACGCCGCGACGGCCGCGCGTGAGCTCGCGGCGATGCCCATCGAAGGCCCCGCGGAGTACCTCGTCTGCGGGCCGGAGCCCATGATGGACGCGGTGCGCGGCGCGCTGCTGGCCCGCGGGGTCGCGGCGGCGTCGATCCGGGAGGAGCGCTTCTCCTCGCCGGCCGCGCACGCGGCGGTCGACGCGGGCGGCGACGTGGCGGTGACGGTGGTCGTGGGCGGGCGGCGCTACGAAGTGGTCAATCGCGCGCACGAGACGGTGCTCGAGTCGGCGCTGGGGCAGCGGGTTCCGGCACCGTATTCGTGCACGATGGGGGGTTGCGGGGCGTGTCGGATGAAGCTGCGCGAGGGGGCGGTGACCCTCGAAGAGCCCAATTGCCTGACGGCCGACGAGCGCTCGCAGGGCTACGTACTGACGTGCATCGGGCGGGCGACGCGGCCGTCGGTGCTGGAGGTCGAGCGGTCATGAGCGAGGGCGACGGCGTCGACCGGGAGAAGTTCCCCTATCGCATGAAGGACCTCTGCGAGAAGACGGGCGTGCCCCGCCAGGTGGTGCACTTCTACATCCAACAGGGCCTGGTGCCCGAAGGCTACAAGACCAGCCGCAACATGGGCTGGTACGGCGAGGCGCACGTCGAGCGCATCCGGCTGGTGCGGCAGCTCCAGCACGAGCGCTTCCTGCCGTTGAAGGCCATTCGGGCGATGCTGGAGCAGCGCGACGAGGTCTTCTCGCCGTCGCAGCGGATGCTGCTGGGAGAGGTGAAGGCGCGGCTGCGGGGGCGCAGCGTGGTGCCCTCGGGCGACCGCCCCGACACGGTGGCGGTCGACGAGCTGTGCAAGCGCGCCGGGGTGAGCCGGCGCGACCTCGACGAGATCGTCGACCTGGGGCTATTGGCGATGTCCGTCGAGGGCGGCAAGCCCGTGATCGCGCGCGACGACGCGTGGCTGATCGAGCTGTGGGGGGAGTTCCAGTCGGTGGGCTTCACTCGAGAGCGCGGGTTCTCGCCGGCCGACCTCGCGATCTACGACGAGGCGGTCGCGGCGCTCTTCGACCGGCAGGCGCGGCTGATGGCCGAGCGGGTGGCGCAGATGCCGGCCGACGACGCGGCGCGCATGCTCGAGCAGGCGCTGCCGATGGTGGGAATGCTGCTCTCGCGACTGCACCTCGCGAAGGCGCGAAACTTCTTTGCGGCGATGGGCTGAAGTGATTCGGAGGGCCGAGCGATGATGTTCAATGAACGGCTGGTGAATCTCCTCCCGGGTCGGATGCGCAACCAGGTGGCGCAGTGGTTCGAGGCGGCCGAGGTGCTGACCGAGATGCGCGACCCGAAGGTGCTCGCGGCGATCGGCCCGGCGGGCGTGCGGGGGTTGCTGTTGCAGCGCGGCAAGCAGGGCGTGCCGACGCACATGCCGGCGGCGCACGAGGCCCACTTCGACTGGCGCTATCCCCACGACAACGCCGAGATGGCTGCGCTCTACCGCCGCGCCAAGGAGGGCCAGTGGAACGGCGACTCCCTCCCCTGGCACACCGACGTCGACCCGATGAACCCCGAAGTGCCGATGATCCCGGCGGACTTCATCGACCTCGACAAGCTGGCGACCTTCGGGGTGCGCCTCGACGCCCGCGAAGAACTCCGGCTGCGCTACTCGCTCACCGCGTGGATGTTGAGTCAGTTCCTGCACGGCGAGCAGGGGGCGCTCTTCGCGGCGGCGCAGGTGACCGAGGCGGTGCAGTTCTTCGACGGCAAGCTCTACGGCAGCACCCAGGTGATGGACGAGGGGCGCCACGTCGAGGTCTTTCATCGCTACATCGATACGAAGCTCAACAAGCTCTATCAGATCAACGACAACCTCTACGTGGTCATCGATTCACTGATGACCGACGGCCGCTGGGACATGAAGTTCCTGGGCATGCAGATCATGGTGGAGGGCCTGGCGCTGGGGGCCTTCGGGGTGATCTACAAGCAGACCAAGGAGCCCCTGCTCAAGGAGCTGCTGCGCAACGTGATCCAGGACGAGGCGCGGCACGTCCACTACGGGGTGGTGGCGCTGCGCGAGCAGTTTCGTTCGCACATCACCGAGCGCGAGCGCCGCGAGCGGGAGGACTGGGCCTACGAGGTGGCGCTGCTGATGCGCAACCGCTTCATGGCCTTCGAGGTCTACGACGAGTGGTTCGCCCAGCGGCTCAGCCGGGCGCAGTGGCGCGAGCTCGTCAGCACCTCGGCGGGCATGTCCGACTTCCGCCACGTGATGTTCCGGCGGCTGATCCCCAACCTGCGGGAGATCGGGCTGATGTCGCCGCGCATCGTGCCCCACTACGAGCGCGCGGGGCTCATGAAGTACTTCCATGGACGGTCGGCCGACCAGCTCACGGGCGAGCAGCTGCTCGCCGACCTGCACTGACGCCACACCTGGCGAATTCCTCCACGCGCGACGTCCACCCGGGGACACGGCGGTGGTGACCGCCCGTGTTCACGGCGCGACACCCGCGTCAGGGGTGGCGCCGCCGCAGGCCACCAGCGCGTCGCGAGAATCTCCGCGCACTTCTCCGGAACCCCCCGCCGAGATCGCGGTCGGAGGGAATGGCCCGCTTGTTGAAGCGTTGTCGAAGCAGGTGCTCGTGCTCGCACGGAGGTCGGTCATGCGTCGTAGCAGGTCGGTTCACACGGTTCGCCTGGTCCTGGGTCTGGTCGCCGTCTCGCTCTCGGTGCTCGGCGCCGTCCGCGGGGCGAGCGAGGTGCCGACCGCGACCGCACAGTCGACCGTCGTGGTGGCCTCGCACGGCTGAGCACGCGGGCACCCGCCGAGCGGGCCGATCGTTGACAGCCGAGGCGGGGTCGTGCCAGACCGCGCCACCGCTCCGATCGCCCTCATAGCTCAGTGGATAGAGCAGCGGCTTCCTAAGCCGAAGGTCGTAGGTTCGACTCCTACTGGGGGTGCCGCATTTCGGCTGAAGACAGAGGTTTTGTGGAGGGGCCCAACCCCGTCTACACCCCTCGTTCAGTACTGAAACCCACCCAATAGTGTAACACGAATCGGTACACGGCCGCGGCGCCACCCTCGCGACGGCAGGCCGTCTCCGGACGGGTGTTTGCGGCTACCGCGACTTGCGATCGGGCGTCGGCGTAGCTGTCGCGCCCAGCAGTCCGGCGCCGACGCCCATGTCGGGCACGACCCGGTCGCGGTCGGAGCGGTACCTGCCGAGGTAGCCCTCGGTGGTCTCGACGTCGCCGTGGCCCATGCGGTCGCGCACCAGCGTCAGAGGTTGCCCCGACCGATGCAACTCGGTCGCGAAGGTCCTCCGACGTGCGCGAAAGCATTCGGCGGCTTGGTCTTGAAGAACTCCATCAAGCCAGGGTCACGGCTGGAGAAGCCGACGCGATACGGGTCATGGAACGAATCATATCCAGGCTTCCTGTCTCGACCAGGCAGCCCCCCAACCGCCGACAAATACCTGGATATGGCTTCAGGAATAGAGTTGACGCTGCGCTGGATCGGGCGGGTACTGATCGTGCCGGAGTGAGACGGTTCATCCGGAGGCCTCGCGCATAACTTCGACACGAGCGCGGGTCACGCGGCGGCGAGCATCGGCTTCACCACCTTGCGACTCCGCACCCTGGGCCGCGCGGGCGTCGGCATGATGGCGACGAGGTGCGCGAAGAGGTCGTCGTGCTTCGGCGATGCGCACATCGACCTGCTCACCGAGCCGGCCACCGGCCTCCGCCGCGCGGAGGTGCGCGGCACCGACGCGGCCCGCTGGCGCGCCGAGGTCGCCGCCGCCGTCCCCGTCGCGACGCCCGCCTACGCACGCGATCTGCTGCGCGCTGACGACCCCGTCGACGCCGGGATGCTGCTCTGCACCGTCGTGATGTCGGCCTCCAACGTGCCGCTGATCGACACCAGCGGGTCAGGGCTCTGCGTCGCGCTCATCTGCGTGCACTTCGGGCGGCTCGAGCCCTTCTGGCGGCGCGCCTCGTGGCTCGGGCCGACGCGGGCAGAGGCGTAGTCCGCGGCGCTCCGTACCGGGCACCGAGGGCCCCGCGGTGGCGGCTACGGCTGGGCGCCCGGTGCGGCGGCCGGGGCGCGGGCCGCCGGCAGGTCTTCGCGCGGCAGGAATCGCGGGTTGATCGGGTCACCATGACAGGTGGCGCAGCCGTGGGGCTGCCCGTCGCGGCGCCGGAGCTGCTGCACGTACTCTTCATTCATGTACCGCAGGAGGTCGGGCTTCGCGGCCACCGAGCGGTCGAGGAAGATCGTGGTTCCGTGGTGGCAGGAGTCGCAATAGACGGCCGCGCCGCCGCGGTGCTGGAGCTGCGTGACGAAGCGGTCCCACATATATGCGGCGACGGCCTTGCGGGGCGTCGGGGCCGCGAAGTCGCCCTCGACGTGGCACCAGTTGCAGCGCACCCCGAGCGCGCGGGTGAAGGTGTTCATCACCGTCATCAGGGTGCGCCGGTCGCGGTGCACCCACGAGGCCATCGGACCCATCGTCTCGGGGCGGATGTTCTGCGCGGCGAGCTCTTCGTAGAGGAGGCTGCGCGAGGCGGGGGCGAGGAAGCCCAGGGGCCCCTCGTTGTCGCCGCCCGCGCGGGCCCGCGCCGTGAGCGCGGAGATCACCGGGCCGTTGCGCGTGGCGGAGTGGGGGTCGACCGGCGTGCCGCGCGTGCAGGCCGCGGCGATTCCGAGGAGGCAGAGTGACCACGTCTTCGTTCTACTCACGGCCATACCCCACGCGCAGGATCTCGCCCCGCTCATCCGAGGTCACATAGAGCGCCCCCTCCGGCCCCTGCGCGACCCCGACGGGCCGCACCGACCACGAGCCCTCCAGTCGATTGCCGTCGCCCGCGCGCTCGGCCACGAAGGGAGCAGCCTCCGTCACCCGGTCGCCCGACACGACCACCCGCCAGAGGGCGCGGCCGATCTGGTGTTCGTGGCGATTCCACGACCCGTGCGAAGTGACGATCAGGTTGCCCTGATACTCACTCGGGAAGAGCGTTCCGGTGTAGGTCACCGCGCCGAGGGGGGCGACGTGGGCGGGGAGCGCGCCCGCGGCGGGCTGCACGTGCGTCGCGTCCTGGCACCACGCGTCGTCGTGGCCCGCGGCCGCCTCGGGGTCGGCCCACTGCGAGGCCGGGTCGCGGCGCTCGCCCCAGGCCACCGGACCCAGCACCCAGCAGTGGGGGAATCCGTAGAAGCGCCCCGGCTCGGCCGCGAGTCGGAAGATCCAGTCGCCCGGGTGGTCGAGATAGAAGCTCTCGGGCGTGCCCGGCGGTCGGAGGTAGTCACGGCCGTTGACGAAGGCCCAGAGCCGCCCCTCGCGGTCCCAGGTGAGGGCCTCGGCGTTGCGTAGTCCGGTCGCGAAGGCCTCGCCCGCGCCGTACGCCATTCCCCCCTCGGGCAGGGCGGCGGGGATCGCGAATCGCACGATGCGCGCCCCCTCGCCGGGGGTGAGGTTGTCGCTTGAACCGACGGCCACGTAGAGCCTCCCTTCGCGGTCGAAGGTGAGGGCCTTGTAGGGGTGGGAGATGGTCGCGGGGAGCCCGTGAATGACCACCTGCGGCGCGCCGGGCGAGCGGCGCAGGCCCGCGCGGAAGGGAATGCGCAGCACGCCGGGGTCGCCCGCGTAGTAGAGGAAGGCGCCGTCGGGGGAGAGGGCGATGCCCTGCATCCCGATCTCGCCCGGCGTGAGGGTGGCGCGCTCCTCCTCGCTCGCGACGCCGTCCTGGTCGGCGTCCCAGAGGGCGATCACGCCGGCGCGAGTTGCCACGAAGACGCCGCCGTCGGGCGCGACCACGAGGTGGCGCGGGCGGTCGAGCCCGTCGGCGTAGCGGGTGACGCAGAAGCCCCGCGGCGCCCAGACGTCGCCCACCGAGTCGCCGCGGCACGAGGGGATCGCGCTGCGCGAGCGGCCGGCCTCGGGGCGACCCGTGTGGGGCCGCTCGACGCCCCGCTGCGACCGCGCGCCCGAGCAGGCGGTGAGCAGCACGGCCAGCGCCCGGCCGAGGCGGGCGGCGCCGACCGACGATCGGATATCCCATGAGCGGGACGGGGAGTTGTCCATTGGAGCGTCTGGCCTCCGGCGCACTGGTGGGATTACCGCGACGCGCTCGGGCGCTTGTCCTTCGCGGGGCCGCTGCCCTTCACGCTGCCCGCCACGCTCGCGACCGGCGCGTACAGCGTGCCCGCGGGGTTGCGCGGCGGCTCGTCGTAGTGCTGCCGATCGGCCTGCTTAGCGGACATCGCGTCGCCGAGGCCCGGCGCGATCTTCGCGATGGTGGTGTTGACCACCGCGCCGAGGCCGACCTTCACGTCGCGCTGGTGCTTCGTCGCCGCCTCCAGGATCGCGTCGGCCACCTGCTGCGGCTCGATCTGCGGGGTCGGGAGCTTGGGCTCCTGGTCCATGTAGTTGCGCGCCCGCTGCGGGAAGGGCGTGTCGACGGCCGTCGGCTGGATGAGCGTGATGGCCACCGGGGACTTGTCGACCTCCTCGACCTCCACGCGCAGCGCGTCGGTGAAGCCCTTCACCGCGTGCTTCGACGCCGAGTACATGCCCTGGAGGGGGACGATCGCCTCGGAGACCTCGCTCCCGACGTTGATGAGCGCGCCGCCGCTCTTCTTCAGCAGCGGCAGCGCGACGAGCGAGCCGTTGACCACGCCCCAGAAGTTGGTCTCGAAGAGGCGGCGGCTGTCCTCGTCGCGCACCATCTCGAGCTTGCCGTAGATCGACACGCCCGCGTCGTTGACCCAGGTGTCGACGCGACCGAAGCGCCCGACGGCGGCGTCGGCGATCGCCTGCACCTGCGCCCGGTCGGCGACGTCGGCCACCACGAAGATGGCCTCGCCGCCCGCGGCCGCGATCTGCGCGACGGTCTGGCGCAGCACCTCCTCGGTGCGCGCCGCGAGCACCACGCGGGCGCCCTGGCGCGCCGCCGAGAGGGCGGTGGCGAGGCCGATGCCGCTGGTCGCCCCGGTGATCACAATGACCTGTTCGGAAAGTGCCTTGAGCTGTACCGACATGATTGTCTCCTCCGTCGACGCCTGGGCCGACGCTCGACCGCAACGCCCATGCCGTCAGGGAGAGTCCGCGGATCGGCCAATGCCCTTGCGGGCATTGTTGTCACAATGAGACGCGCTGCCATGGAGCAACGCCCGCGACCGCCGGAGTGGCAATGGGCTCTTCGCGCACCGGGCAGCAGGTCGGCCGCTGGTCGGCGGGCGCCTGAGGCTCCATGCATGATGGCGTGATCGCAGACGCACCGGAGCGCGCAGGTTTTCGCCCGAGACGGCCCGCGCCCGCGGGCTGTTCCAGGGCCCGGCGCCGGAGCGTCGGAGGGGCGCCGTGAGCCTGGCCGGGGCGCTGTTCGGGCAGGGGGAGAAGCTCACACCGATCCAGATGGGGTGCCGCGGCGCGCTGATGTTCTTCATCGCGCTCGCGCTGGTGCGCCTCGCGGGCATGCGCTCGTTCGGGCGGAAGTCGGCCTTCGATCGCACCGTCGCGATCATGCTGGGCGCGGTGCTGGCGCGCGGGGTCGTCGGCGCGTCGCCCTTCGCCGCGACGGTCGCGGGGGGCGCGGCGATCGTCGTGGTGCATCGGCTCCTGGCCCACCTCTGCCGCCACTCGCCCGCGCTGGAGAAGCTGATCAAGGGAGAGCACCACGTGCTCTGCCGGGACGGCGTGGTGGACGAGCGCGCGATGAGCCGCAGCGGGCTGACCCGCGCCGACCTGCTGGAGGGCGTGCGCCACTCGGCCCAGGTCGAGTCGCTCGACCAGGTCGCCGCCGTCTACGTCGAGAGCAGCGGCGAACTGAGCACCATCGAGCGCCCGCGGTGACGCTCCGCGCGGGCCTCCGTCCCCCTCGCGTCGACGCCACGGTACCCTCCCGCGCATGCACCGCGCCCGTCTCGCCGGCTACCTCTGCGCCGCGTGCCTCGCGTGCGGCGCGCGCACGCCCCTGTCCGCCGACCCGCTCGCGGGCTCCGACGCCGCGACGGCGGCCGAGACCGCCCCACCGACGGTCACGCTCTCGATCCCCCTCGGAACCTACGAAGCCTGCACCTCGTCCACCGTGACCACCCGGCCGAACTTCGTCGGCGGCACCGGGCGGGGCGGCGCGATCACCCTCTCCCAGCGGGGCGACGGCGTCGTCGCCACCTTCGCCTTCCCCACGTACGCGAGCGGCAGCCTGGTCTTCGCGCCGACGGCCGCGACCTCCGCCGCGTTCCGGGCGGGCCAGACCTTCGACGTGCAGACCGCGAACCCGAGCTTCGGCGTGGTGACCGTGACCGCCACGACCGGCGCGCTCTCGCTCGTCGGCCCGACGCTGTTCATCTCGACCCACGGGGTCGCCGGCGCCGACGACGTCAGCACCTTCTTCCGCTGCCGCGTGCCCGCGGGGCTGCGAGCGACGGACGTCGTCACGAACGCGCCGCCGCCGGCGCCCCTGGCGGCCGGCGTCTACCGCGCGTGCACCGCGGCATCGAGTACGGAAGGGCCCGTGCTGGCGGGCGTGTCGGCCGGCGGCGGCTCGCTCACCGTCAGCCAGGTCGGAGCGTCCCTCCGACTGACGTGGTCCGACTCGCTGCTCTCGGAGCTGGCCTGCGGCCGCCTCGACTTCGGCGCCGACCCGGTCACTGCCGTGCTGACGGCCGGGCAGACCTGCGAGTTTCGTCAGCCGTGCGGACCGCCCCCGACCCTCGGCACCTCGCCGTACCCCTCCACGGCGACGCTGACGGACCTCCGAGGCTCGATGATGGTCAATGGCAACGCGCTCTTCGTCGACCTCCGCGGCGACGCCAGCGCGGAGGCTTGCGGCATCCACGACCTGTCGATCACCTGCGCGGGACCGTGACGCTCGGAGGCCGTGGGCCCGGCCAGCGCCGCCGTCTTCCGGCCGAGGCGCTCGGCCTACAATGCATACATCCCCCCCGCATAAGTGCGATATCGCGAGGATTCGTATTGTCTACTCCTGACGGTACGTGGGACGGACGTAATACATGGAATGCGCCCGCCGAAGGGCGGCGGAGCGCAGAGGAGGGACGATCGATGGAAGTGTTCTTGTCGCTGGGAAGGGCACTCGTCGCGCTCCTTGCGGCCGGCGTCGCCCTCGCGGCGCGGCGCCTCGCGACGGCCGTCGGGCGGGCGCGCGAGGACGAGGCCCCC
>JAQBQI010000321.1 GCA_028287085.1 Myxococcaceae bacterium | reverse complement strand
CCACGCGCCGCCCGCGGCCGCGGCCATGCGCGCCTCGATCTCCGCCAGCGCCTCCTCGCTCGCCACGGCGTAGTCGGTCGGGCCCGACCGCGAGACGCCCCCCGCGCCCGCGACCATCGCGTCGAGCACCGCGGGCTCCGGCGCGCCCTCGGGCACGTAATCGCCGTCGCGCCCGCCGCCGTTGAAGCCGACGCTGCGCCGGCCCGCCCCGCGCAGCACGTTGAGCGTCGCGCCCCGCACAAGGTACACGCGGAGGTCGTTCGATCCCGGGACGTAGGACGGCAGCGGCATACACCGCACGGTAACCCGAGCACCGTCCCGGCGGCGATGGCCATCAACCCGCGTCGCGCGCGCTCCCACCCGCGGCCCGGCTTGCGGTATGAGCCCC
Source organism: Myxococcaceae bacterium (assembly GCA_028287085.1). Taxonomy (GTDB): domain Bacteria; phylum Myxococcota_A; class Polyangia; order Polyangiales; genus SCUS01. The sequence goes on along the minus strand of JAQBQI010000321.1, from coordinate 3,459 downwards.
CACCGCCATGAACGCCCGCTGGACCGTCCTCGCGCTCTGCGCCGCGCTCGCCGCCGCCGGCTGCGCCTCGGAGACCACCGCCGTCCCCCTCGACGCGGCCTCCGACCTCGCGTCCGACCTCGCCGTCGACCTCGGCCCCGACGCGCCCGACGCGCCCGACGCGCCCGACGCGCCCGACGTCCCCGCCGACGTCCCGGTGGCGCGCGACCTGCCGCCCGACGACGTCGACCCGGCGTGCCCCAACCGCGCCACCGACCGCTGCCTGTCCTTCCCGCCCGGCCCCTGCGGCGACCTCGCCGACGGCATGGAGCGCGTCGTCTCCTTCGCCGGCTTCCAGCAGGACCACGCGCCCAGCTGCGCGGGCGCCATGACCGGCGCGGGCCCCGACGCCGTGCTCCCGCTCACGATCACCCAGACCAGCGACGTGAACATCGCCGCCGCGCCTGGGCCCAGCGACGCCGTCGTGGTCGCGCTGCACCGCGCCGACGGCTGCGGCGACCCGCGGCAGGAGATCCTGTGCGTCAACGGCAGCAGCGCCATCGGCGCCATCGCCACGGCCCGCGCGAGCGCCCTGCCGCCCGGCCGCTACACCATCACGGTCGCCACCGCCCGCGGCCTCGACGTGCGCCTCCAGACCCAGGTGACCGCCGCGCGCCCGCGCCTCCCGGGGGACCTCTGCCCCGGCGTCGAGGTGACCCCCGACGGGCCGCCGGTGGCCCTCGACACCCACGGCTTCGCCACCTACTCCGACTACGGGACCACCTGCGGGTACTTCTCGACCCGCGAGCTCGGCTGGGCCGACGCGGTCTTCCGCTACACCCTCACCGAGGCCCGCGACGTCCAGATCAACGTCGCCGGAACCTCCACCGAAGACCTCTTCCTCGAGGTCTCGCCGGTGTGCGGGTCGACCTCGCAGGCCGCCCCCGGCTGCGACACGGGCGTGCCCGTCGACCGCACGCTGCGCAACCAGCGCCCCGGCACCTACTACTTCGTCGTCGAGCACCACTTCGAGGTGCGCCCGCAGCACGTGCTCACGGCGCGCGTCACCACCACCGCCCCGACGCTCCCGGGCCCCAGCTCGCGCTGCCCCGGCGTGGCCGCGGCGGGCGGCGGCGGCGCCAGCAGCGTCGACGTCGACGTGCTCACCGCGGGCCCCACCCTCGCGTGCCTCGCCCGCCAGCGCGCCAGCGCCTTCTGGACCCTCACCGCCCCCGAGGGCGACGGCGACCTGCTGGTCAACGTGGCGAGCTCCGCCGCGCGCGGCGACGCGGCCCTCCAGGTGCGCGACGCCTGCGAGGGCGAACCCGCGTTCGCGTGCGTGGGCCCCGACGACCGCACCGCGCGCTCGGTGTGGTCGCGCCTGCGGGGCGTCGCGCCGGGCCGCCAGCTCATCGTGCAGGGCTCGACCAACGCCGCGGGCGGAACCCTCTCCGCCCGTTGGATCCGTCAGACGGCGAGCCCGACCGCCACCGAGGTCGCCGACAACCTGACCTGCCCGACGGCGACGGTGATTCCCGCGGAGGGCGGCCTCTTCGCGGGCACGACCGCGAGCGCGACGGCCGTGGCGATGCCGCCGTGCGCGACGACGATGTCGGGCTGCGTCGGCGCGCGCGGGGCGCTCTACCGCCTCGAGCTCACGGCCCGCCGCCGCGTGGTGGCCATCGAGCGCAGCGGCGACTTCGACACGCTGCTCTCCATCGCCTCGGGCCCCAACTGCCCCGGCCGCGGCTTCTCGGCGGTCTGCAACGACGACTGGTACAGCACCGACTCGCAGGTCGAAGGCGTCTTCGACCCGGGCACCTACTGGATCTTCGTGGCGGGCTGCGGCGCCGCCCAGGCCGGGCGCTACACGCTCGACGTCGCGGTGCTCCCGCCGTAGTCGCCCTGCCGATTCCCCTTACGGGCAGCCGTTGTCGACGGTGCCGTCGCAGTCGTCGTCGAGGGCGTTGCCGCAGCGCTCGGCGACCGGACCCACCTCGCCCGAGCACGTCCCCCACGCGCCCGCGGCGCAGCGCTGCGCGCCCGCCCGGCAGGTGCCGCGCATGTCGACGGGCGCGGGCGTCCACCGCAGGCCGCTGCCCGCGAGCATCGGGCGCGCGGTGTTGAAGCTCACCGTGTCGGTCGACGCGGGCGTCTCGTCGCCCTGGAGTCCCACCGTCGCGCTGGCCCCGAGCGAGCGCTCGGCCTCGCCCTCCATGCGCTGGTAGAGCACCTCGATGACGTTGGTGGTCTCCTCGAGCACCACCTCGAAGCTCAGGTGCGCGTCGCTCATCATCACCGGGAAGAACCGCGCGTCGTGCCACTCGATGACGAAGGCGCGGTTGGGCGCCGCGCCCACCACCGTCGTGCAGATGCCGTCGCGCATCGCGAGGTCGTCCCAGAACGCGTACACCGACGAGGTCGCGCGCGCCGCGGGGAGGGCCGTGTTGTTGAAGGCCCAGGTGCCGGCGTTGAAGCCGACCACCCCGTTGGCCGTCATCGTCACCGACGTCGCCGCGCGCCCGAAGGCCTGGAACGCGAAGGGCAACATCTCCGTCGCGTACCCGTCATCGGCGTTGGTCAGGTAGGTGCGGTGCACCATCGCCGCGCACGCGTCGACGTAGGCCCGCGCGACGGGCGCCGGCACCATCTGCGGCGGGCGGGTGTAGCGCCCCGGCATCGACCACGACAGGTCGCCGCACTGCTGCACGAGGCTCTCGTCGGCCGCGCCGTTGCAGTTGTCGTCGAGGCCGTTGCAGAGCTCGGCCGAGGGGAGCACCTCCGAGGCGCAGGGCCCCCACGCGCCCATCACGCAGGCCTGCGTGCCGGCGCGGCAGACGCCCACGCCCGCCGTGCCCGCGGGGCCGCTGAAGCAGGTGCGCGGCGCCACCTCGTCGATCATGCCGTTGCAGTCGTCGTCGAGGCCGTTGCAGAGCTCGACGGCGGGGCTGCCCGGCGCCGCGCCGCAGACGGTGATGCGCAGGTCGGGACGGCACACGTAGGCGCCCGCGCGCTGGCAGCCCCCGACGCCCACGGTGCAGGGGGTGCCGACCGGAGGGCTCGCGCCCTCGCAGCCGCCCGCACCGAGGTCGCCGGGGGCTCCAACATCGACGGGCGGAACGTAGACGTCGGCGACGGGCGTCACCCCCGCGTCGGAGGGCGTGACGGCCGCGTCGTCCCGGCGAATCTCGCCGATCGTCACGCTGCTGCCGCACCCCGCGAGCGCGAGCGCGCCCCACCACCACCGCGTCCTGGTTGCCATCCGGGGCGGTGGGTGGAGGCACCCCCCCGTCGCCGTCACTCAATCGTGCGCGGCCATGCTTTCGCGCAGCGCCCGCACCGCCGGGGCCGCCGTGCTCGTCGGGTGCGCCCGCAAGAAGGCGTCGGCCCGCGCCCGCGCCTCGTCGTCGCGCCCGAGGCGGCGCAGGGCGTCGACGGCGTAGCGGGCGCGCTCGTGGGCCAGCACGCCGCCGCCGTCGA
>JAQBQI010000286.1 GCA_028287085.1 Myxococcaceae bacterium | reverse complement strand
CCACGCGCGCGCCGTGCAGCTCGGCGAGCGCGCGGCGCAGCTCCGGGTGACGCCGACGATCCACTACTTCCTGGCGCGCGAGTACCTCGCGCTCGACCGGCCCGTGGAGGCGCTCGCCTACGGCGGCTCGTGCGCGCGGGCCGCCGAGGCCGACGCCACGCTGCGCAACCGCGACAGCGTGCTGCAAGCCTGTCGGGCCGTCGTGGCCGACACCGAGCGGCGCGTCGGCCGGGTCACCGTGCGCGTCCCCGCGCCGGTCCCGGCCGGGCTCGTCGTGCGCGTGCGGGGCTCCGACCTGTCGCCCGCGCTCTACGACGTCGCCTACCCCGTCGGCGTCGGCGTCGTGGTCGTCGAGGCCAGCGCGCCCGGGCGCCGTCCCTTCCGGCGCGAGCTGCGGGTCGCCGCGGGCCGCATCGAAGCCGTCGAGGTGAGCCTCGAGGTGGCGCCCGTGGCTGCCGCGGCCGTCGCGGCGCCGGTCGCCCGCGTGCCGGTCGAGCCCGTCGACTCGCGCCCGCGCCCGGTCGGCCCGTGGATCCTCGCCGGAGGGGGAGTTGCGGGGCTGGTGCTCGGGGCCGTGTTCTACGGCCTCGCGACGGGCGCCCAGCACGACCGCGACGTGGCCACGGACGGGATGGACGCGACCGGCGCGGAGTCCTTCGACCGCAGCTACGCGGGCTCGCTCGAGGCCGCGAACTGGTCCTACGCCATCGGGGCCGCGGCGCTGGTGGGCGGGGCGACGTGGTTCGTCATCGACCGCGTGACCCGCCGCGGGTCGCGCCCCGCCGCGCTGGGCTTGAACGTGGCCCCGACCGCGCGCGGGCTCACGCTCGGGCTCGGCGGCGTCTTCTGACCGCGGCTCAGCGCACCAGCACCACGGCGCCCGGGGCGAGCCGGAAGCGCAGCCCGCCGCCCAGGCGCTCGAAGAGCGGCGCCGCGTCGACGCCCTGGTCGTCGAGCACGCGGCGCAGCCGGTAGAGCAGGGAGTTGAGCTCGGTGCGGCCGTTCTCCTCGCCGGGCCAGATGCGCGCGGTGATCACCTCCTCGGGGATGAGCTCGCCCGCGACGAAGGGCGCCGGCGGACGCAGCAGCAGCGCCATGAGGTCGCAGCGCCGGTCGGAGAGGCGCGTCGAGAGCGTGCGCCCGCCGACCTCGATCGTGAGCTGACCGCCGCGCGGCAGGAACTCCAGCTCGACGCGCCGGGCGGCGTTCTTCTCGGTGGAGGGCTCGGTGTCGCCCGCGGTCACCACCTGCTTCGCGCGCACCGTGAGCGTCTCGCCGCGGTACGCGACGTGCGCGCCGGTCGCGAGGGTGACGCGCTCGCCCGGCGCGAGGGGCCGCTCGCACCACACGCCCGGGCGCAGCGCGCAGAGCACCGGCGGGCCCGCGCTGGCGTCGAGCGTGAGCACCGCGTGCTCCCAGTCGATGAAGATGAGGTCGTCGTCGTCGCCCCCGCCCACGCGAAAGGACGGCCCAGACACGAAGTGCAGCAGCCCCGTCTGCCGCTCGAGGAACCACGCCACCTTGCCGGGCGCGGGGCCGGGGTCGGCGTCGCCTTCGCCCACGCGGAAGCTCCACCCGCACAGCTCGATGGCGTCGCCCGCGGCCAGCGCGGTGAGCGAGCGGCGCTCGACGCCGTTGATCAGCACGGGCTCGCGGCCCAGGGGGAGGAGCTCGGGGCCCTGCTCTCCCAGACGCAGCATCACGTGGTAGCGGCTGACCTGCGCGCCCTCCAGGACGATGGTGCAGTCCGCGCTGCGGCCGATGAGCACCTTCGTCGCGCCGATGAGTACGCGACCCTGCGGGGCGTCGAGCCAGTAGCGCTTCGTCTGCAAGGGTTCTTCGGGCGCCTTCTCGCTCGTTACCGGTCGCAGCGCCCTTCCCCCATGGAGCGTGACCATAGCGCGACCGAAACGCGGGGCACAATCGGCCCGCGCGACCCCCCCACCGGGCTTCAGGCGTGGGCGATCACGAGGAGCGAGGGGCAGCGCCGCAGCGCGCACGCGAGCGCGATCCGGAGCGTGGTCGGCGACGTACCGCGGACGAGCAGCGCCGGGACCAGCGCCGCGATCCCGACGGCCAGGAGAGCCTGCGCACGGTCGAGCTCGGCCGACGCGGCGAGGTCGTGCGCGACGGCCTCGTCTTCGCCGGCGTGCCAGCCAGCGAGGAGCGGCCGTCGTCGGCGGACAGCGAGCGCAGCGTGCGGGAGAACGGGGTCGACGTCGTCGGGCGGTGGACCACCGCCCCCGGCCGAAGTCCGCGCGCGGGCGGACGAAGCCCGTCGGGCGGGTTGCGCAGGGATCCGCGCAAGTTGCGCGGCGGAGGTCCGGGCTGCGCGAAAGGGGGGCGGGACGCTCGGCGGAGTGGCAACGAATCTCGCGCGGCACGGGCCACGCAATGGACCTCGACGGCGCCGCGTTGGCGCCGCCGGAAGGACCCACGAAGCCATGAACCCGAAGCCCGACACGACCCCCACCGAGACCGTCCCCTTCTTCGCGCGCAAGGTCGCCGACGCGCCCCTCGCGGTGCGCACCGGCCTCCGCGCGGGCCTCTCCGAGGCGGCGGGCAAGCTCCGCGAAGACAATCGCAAGTAGGCCGCCGCCCGCCATGCGAGACGCCGTCTTCGTCCTCACCGCGGACGCCGATCGGGACCCATGCATCGCCCTGGTGCGGGGGGCCATGGAGGCGCGCGGCGAGACGCTGACGGCGCTCTCCGCCGCGGGCTTCCCCGCCGACCTCCCCCTCCGACTCTCCCTCGACGCCACCCGCACCGACGCCGCGCTCGGCCCGCACGACCTCGGCGCGGCGCGCTCGCTCTGGGTGCGCGACCTCTCCCCCGCGAGCGGCTTCCCCGAGGGCATGCGCGCCGACCACCGGGCCGCCGCAGCCGCGCAGTCCGACGCGGCGCTGTCGTCGCTCGTCGGGTGCTTCACGGGCTTCGTGCTCGACCCGATCGAGGCGCTCTCGGGCACCGGCTACAAGCCCCGCGTGCAGCAGCTCGCCGCGCGCGTCGGGCTCGACGTGCCGCGCACCCTCGTCACCAACGACCCCGCGGCGGCCGCCGCCTTCGTGCGCGCCCAGCCATCCGGCGCGATCTGCAAGCTCATCGACAGCGGGTCGGTCGGCCTCGAGGCGTCGGCCTTCCCGACGACGGAGGTGACCGCCGACGACCTCGACCACCTCGGCGGGCTCCGGCTCTCCCCGATGATCTTCCAGGAGAAGCTCGCCAAGGAGCTCGAGCTGCGGATCACCGTGGTCGGCGCGCAGGTCTTCGTGGCCGCGGTCGCGCCCGGCGACGCGATCGACGTGCGCATGGACCCCGCGCTGGTGCGCGGCTACCGGGCCTATTACGGCCTGCCCGACGACGTGCGCGCGGCGCTGCTGCGGCTGCTCGACCGGCTGCGGCTCAACTTCGCGACGGCCGACGTCGTGAAGACGCCCGACGGGCGCTGGGTGCTGCTGGAGGTGAACTCGGTCTCCTTCTTCGACCACGTCGAGCGGCACGCGGGGCTCCCCATCTCCGGGGCCGTCGCCGACCTGCTGCTCGGTCGCGCCGCGCCGCGCGTCGTCCCGTACTGACGATGCGCGGCCCCCGCCGGGTGCTTCAGCGCCGCGCGGGGAGCGCGTCGCCGTCGTCGCAGGTGGCCTCGACGTGGCGCGACCCGGGCGACCAGGGCACCCGCGCGAAGAAGTCGGCGAGCCCGTCGTAGGCGCGGCCGCTCGAACGGATCACCGTCGTGACCCCGTTGGCGTCGCTGGGATAGACGTACGCGGGCGAGAGCACCCAGTGCTCGGTGTAGCGCGAGGGGCCGGCGTCCTCGCGGTAGATCTCGGCGACGAGCTGGTCGCGCTGGTAGACGCCGTACGAGCGCACGTTGGGGTCGATCTGGGCGTGGGCGGGGGAGGCCGGCGCGGCGAGTCCGGCCAGGGCGACGACGAAGGCGAGGGCGGTGAGCTTGCGCATGGTGGTTTCGTTGGCTCCGGTTCAGCGGACGGTCGGGCGTTCGGCGGAGTCGAGGCAGTCGGTGTGCACGTAGCGGGAGCCGCGCCCGAAGGGCACGCGCGCGAGGAAGTCGGCGGCGTCGCGGTACGCGCGCTGGCCGGGGCGGAGCGTGACGACGACGCCGTTGGTTGCGCTCGGGTTCTCGTAGCCGGGGTAGAGCACCCAGTGCTCGACGTAGTGGGCGGGGTCGGCGCCCTCGCGGAAGAGCTCGCCGAGCAGCGTAGGCGCGAGGCCGGGGCGCGACTCGTACACGCCGAAGGAGCGGAGACCCGGGTCGATCTGGGCGCGCGCGGCGTGGCCGTGGAGGGTGAGGGCGCCGAAGGCGACGCCGGCGAGCGTGAGCAGCAGCGGGACTCGATGGGAGGGCTTCATGGGCGACGGGCTCCGTGCGGTGGGGAGGGACTGCGATCCCTTGAGCAGCGCGCGTGCCGCGCCCGCCCGCGGCGACCGCGCTCGCCGCGCGTCGCGGCGTCGTCGGGCGGGTTGCGCGCGACGCCGCGCGGATGGCGCAGCGACCGGCGCAACTTGGTCGAACGGGCGGCGGGGGCGGGGTGTTAGCGTCGGCGCCGCGCGCGAGGCGCACGCCATGACTTCCGAAGAGCGCCCGACGCCCCCCCTGGGCGAAGCCGACACCGGGCAGGTTCGCGTCGTCGGCGGCAAGTACCGGCTGGGCCGCGTGCTCGGGCACGGCGGGATGGGCGTCGTCTACGAGGCCGAGAACACCTGGACCGGGCGGCGCGTGGCGCTGAAGGTGCTCGACCCCGCGGGCGCGGCCGACGCCGTGCAGGTGGGCCGCTTCATGGAAGAGGCGAGGGTCACCGCGGCGCTGCGCCACCCGAACATCGTCGACGTGCTCGACATGGGGCAGGACCCGGCCGACGGCGCCCTCTTCATCGTGCACGAGTTGCTCGCGGGCGAGGACCTCCGGGCGATGCTCGCGCGGGAGCCCCGCCTCGACGTCGACCGCGCGCTCGACCTGCTGGCCCCGCTGCTGCGCGGCCTCGCCGCGGCCCACGCGGCCGGCGTGGTGCACCGCGACGTGAAGCCGGCGAACCTCTTCCTCGCGCGGTCGGCGGGCGGCGCGGTGGTGCCCACGCTCATCGACTTCGGCGTCGCGCGCGACCTCGGCCGCGACGACCGCCGGCAGCGCACCGGCACCGGCGAGACCGTCGGGACGCCCGCGTACATGGCGCCCGAGCAGCTGCGCGGCGACCGCGCCGTCACGCCCGCGGCCGACGTCTGGGCCGTCGGGGTGGTGCTGCACCAGATGCTCGCGGGGGCGCCGCCCTTCCCCGCCGACAACCACCACGTGCTCGTGCACCGCGTGCTCGCGGGCGAGCGCGCGCCCACCGAGGTGACGCTGGCGCACGTCCCGCCGCGGCTGCGCGCCGTGGTCGACCGCTGCCTCGACGCCGACCCCGCGCGGCGCTTCCTCTCGGCCGCGGCGCTCCTCGACGCC
>JAQBQI010000817.1 GCA_028287085.1 Myxococcaceae bacterium | reverse complement strand
ACCGCGAGGCGCAGGCCGAGGGCGAGGGGCTCGAGGGTCGCGTGCGCGGCGCGGTGGAGCGCGAGCTCGAGCGCGACGGCGCCGAGGGCGACGACCCAGGCGCGCTTCGGGTGGCCCAGCGAGACGGCCGCGGCGAGCGCGAGCAGCGGGAGCGCGGAGAGCGGGCCGTGCAGCCCGCCGAGGGCGGCGGTGAGGGCGTACACGAGGGCGAGGCAGAGCGCGGCGACGCCGAGGTCGAGGGGCGGGTTCTCGCCGTCGGCGGGCGAGGGCCGGCGCGAGGTGACGCGCACCGCGACGCCGACGACCCCCGCGACCACGACGATCACGTCGACCGTCGCGAAGGCGCCCGGCCGCATGGCGCCGCCCGCGACGCGCGCGGCCACCGCGAGCGTGACCGCGGGGGCGGCGATGACCCGGGCGACGCGACGCAGCGAACCGAAGAGAACGACCATGCTCACGCGGCGGCGCTGCCTCCCGCCGAGGCCGTTAGCAGCGCGCGCGGCGGCGCCGCAAGAAAGCGGCGGCGATGGCTCAGAGGGCGCGCCCGGCGCGCGCGGGGATCTCGACGACGATCTCGTCGCGGCGCACCCAGCCGAGCTCCTCGCGGACGGCGCGCTCGCGGGCGCGCGGGTCGCGCTGGAAGGCCTCGAGCTCCGAGCGCAGGCGCAGCAGGTCGCTGGCGAGGCGGTGGTTCTCCTCGAGCTGCGCGGAGAGCTGGGCGCGCAGCCGCCGGTGCCGCGGCAGCCCGTTGGGGCCGAAGATCATCGTCGGCACGCCGATGACGGTGACGATCAGCAGCAGGAGCGGCAGCCCGAGGGTGAGCCGCGTTCGGAGGGCGTCCATCGGGTCGGAGCGATAGGGCCGCCGCCCCCGCGAGCGGTAGTTTTCGTCGCTCAATCCGCGGGGGGCGCGGCGGGCGCGGGCGCGCTTCAGTCGAGCGCGAGGGCCGTGACCTCGGCCCCCTCGGCCACGCCGAGGAAGTCGAACACGTCGCGGGGCACGAGCACCGCGCCGTCGTCGTCGAAGCGGACGGGCGAGCTGGTCGCGCGGAAGTACGGCGCCTCGGGGAGGTCGGTGGCGACGAGGGCGCGCTGCCCCTCGAAGTCGGCCACGGGCTTCGCCGGGCCGCGGTGCGCGCGGCGCACGAGCAGGATGTCGTCGGTGGCCGCGCGGAAGTGGGGCCCGCCGTCGAAGGGGTCGATGCGGTTGCAGTACTGGAAGCCGATGCGGCGCAGCATCTTCTCGACGCCGCGGGTCTCGCGCCCGACCTTGCCGATGACCTCCTGGGCGTCGGTGGGCAGCAGCGAGACGTAGACGTCGCCGCTCGGGAAGAGCGACTTGATGAACTCCTTGTTGCGCTTGGAGAGCCGGTCGGCCTCCGAGTAGCTCATGTCGGTGAACTTGCGCCCGAGCGCCTCCCACAGGTGGCTGGTGCCGTCGGGCAGCAGCGGGGGCAGCAGCTCGGCGACGACCTCGTCGCGGAAGAGCCGGCGGTGCATCGCCATGAAGAGGAAGCGCACGTACGAGATCATCATCCCGGCGCGCTCGGGGGCCATCCGAAACTCCGGCAGCACGATGAGCCCGCCGATCTCGGTCGGGCCCTCGTAGGCGTGGCCCAGGCGCAGCACCGTGTGCACGAAGTGGCGGTCGAGCGTGGGGCTGTATTTCTCCTCCGTGATCACGTCGAGGAAGATGTACGGCGCGTCGCGGCGGCCGAGCTGCCCGATGATCTTGCTGGTGCCGACGATGCGCCCGGCCTGGAGGTCTTCGAGCACGAAGACGTACTCGCGCCGGCGCGGGTCTTCGATGGCGCCCGAGAAGGAGCGCAGCGACACGTCGAGGATCTCCGCCACCGACGCGGCGTCGTGCGGGAGGTTCACCGTGTCGAGGTGCCGCGCCAGCTCCATCATCTGCGCCGCGTCGTCCGGCGTCGCCCCTCGGATCACGTAGCGGAACATCCCTGCCGCGCTCCTTTCAGAACTCCCGCGCGCTGTCGACGAGGATGGTCACCGGGCCCTCGTTGACGCTCTCCACCAGCATGTCCGCGCGGAAGATCCCTTCCTCTACCACGACGCCCCGCGCCCGCATCAGCGCGCCCGCGCGGCGGTACAGCGCCTCGGCCGCCACGGGCTCCATCGCGCGCTCGAAGGACGGCCGCCGCCCGCGGCGCACGTCGCCGTAGAGCGTGAACTGCGAGATGAGCAGCACCGCGCCGCCGACCGCGGGCAGGTCGAGGCCCATCTTGCCGGCCGCGTCTTCGAAGACCCGCAGGCCCACGACCTTCTCGGCGAGGTACGCCGCCGCCGCCTCGTCGTCGCCCGCCCCGACGCCGAGGTACACCAGCAGCCCGCGGCCGATCTCGCCGACGACGCTGCCGCCCACCCGCACGCGCGCCCCGGCCACCCGCTGCGCGACGGCCCTCATCGCCCGCCGGACTGCTGCGCGGTCGCCGGCAGCTTCGCGTCGGGCGGGCGCACGTACGACGGCTCCATCGAGCCGTCGTCGAGGGTGGCGCGCCCCGCCAGCACCTCGAGCGCGACCGCCCGTGCGCTGGGCGCGCCGAGCGCGCGCGGGCGCACCACGAAGCGGTCGGCCCCCGCCGAGGTGAGCCGCGACACGGCCAGCGGCGCGAGGTCGCCGTAGACCACCACGACGCGGTCGCCCGCCGCCGCGAGGGCGCGCGCGCCGACCGCTTCGGGCGCGAGGTGCAGCAGCGGCAGCCAGTCGTCGTCGCCGAAGCCCTGCGCGAAGAGCTCGTCGCGCCGACCGTCGATGCAGACCAGGGTGCGCGACCCGGGCGCCACGACCCCGCTCGCGAGCGCCTGGAGCGAGCTCACGCCCCAGAGCGGCAGCCCCGTGGCGAGCTCGAGCCCGCGCACCGTGGCGAAGCCCGCGCGCAGCCCCGTGAACGAGCCGGGCCCGCGCCCGATGGCGAGCGCGTCGAGGCCGCCGAGGGTGGTGCCGGCGAGGTCGAGGGCCTGCTCGATGAGCCCGAGCAGGTGGGCCGAGTGGCCGGTGGCGAGGCGGCGCGAGAGCTCCGCGAGCACGCAGCCGTCTTCGAGGACGGCGACCGAGGCGGTGGCGGTGCTGGTGTCGAGGGCGAGCAGGCGCATGGGGTTTGGCCGACACTACCGCGGAGGGGTCGGCGCATCGCGCCACGAAATGACCCTCGGGTCGCCGGCGTGGGCGCGCGCGAAGGCCTCGACCTCGGCGCGGCGGCGCTGCTGGGGGCCGTCCATCCAGGCCGCGCGGCGCAGGTCGAGCACCACCGCCGAGCCGTGCTCGAGCGCGGCGGCGAGTCGCGCGGCGGGGTCGGCGGGCCACGACCAGCCGGGGCAGAGGGTGCTCCAGCGGGGCGGGGCCGCGCCCCACGCGGCGGGGAAGGCGCGGGCGACGCGGGCGTCGAGGCGCACCGCGGCGCAGGGCTGGCCGGTGACGATGAGCGCGCCCGGGTCGACCGCGCGCAGGTCGTCGGGCAGCGCCGCGACGAGGGCGCGCAGGGGGCGCTGACGCGCGTCGAGCCAGCGGCCGCCCACGAGCAGCAATACGAGGGACGGTATGATCCACGCGAGCTGGGCGGCGCGGCGGGGGAGGGCGCGGTCGAGCCACGCGGCGGCGGGCAACGTGGTGGCGACGACGAACTCGGTGAGCAGGTAGCGCGGCGAGAAGGCGATGTCCTGGTAGCGCGAGAGGGCCGCGAGGCCGAGGGTAGCGGGCACGACCAGCGGCCACCACGCGTCGCGGCGGCGCGACCACCAGGCGACGGTCGCGACGAGGGCGACCGGCGAGAGGGCGACGAGCCAGAGGGCGTAGCGGCGGAGCGACTCGCCGGGGGGCCGGGCCTCGCGGCGCTCGGCGGCCATGCCGCGCGCCCAGCGGGCGATCGTCGCGGGGTAGTCGGGGTTGGTCGACCACGCGAGCGCGAGCACGATCGCGGCGACGAGCGCGAAGCCGGCGGCGAGCAGCGCGGCGTCGCGCCACGAGCGGCGGGGGAGGCCCGCGACGGGGACGAGCAGCGCCGTCGCGAGGTGGATCGCCGCCTGCTCGCGGAGGCCGAAGGCGACGCCGACGAGGGCGCCCGCGGCGAGGGCGCCGAGGGCGGGCGAGGGGGTCGATCCGGCGCGCACCGCGAGGGCGAGGAGCACCATCGCGGTGGCCGGTCCGTCGGTGAGCACGGCGTCGCGGGTGTGGGCGCCGGCGGGCGAGAGGGCGACGAGCAGGCCGGCGAGGAGGGCGGCGCGGGGGGTGAGACCGACGCGGCGGGCGAGGGTGGCGGCGAGCGGCGCGGCGAGGGCGGCGACGCCGAGCCAGAGGTTGCGCAGGAGGGCTTCGAGCGACCACGGCGAGGCGCCGAGGGCGAGCGCGACGCGGGCGGCGAGGTGCGACGCGAGGACGAAGAGCGGGCGACCGAGGAGCAGGCCGCCGACGCGGCCGGTGAGGGCCTGCTCGACGTAGCCGAGGCTGTCCCAGTAGAGCGGCCCGCGGGGGCCGATGACGAGCGAGGCGGCGACGGCGAGAGACCAGAGGGCGACGTGCCGGGAGTGCGCGGAGGTTGACGCGTCGTCGGCCGCGCTGGCACGATCGAAGCGGATCACCGGAAACGCGAGGCTGATGCGATGTTCAATGAGACCCTGCGGGAAATCGTCGAGGGAACCGAAGGCGGAGTCGCCGGGCTGCTCATGGGGTTCGACGGTATCGCCGTCGACAGCTGGACGCGAGCCGACAGCGAGCTCGACATCACCACCGTGGGCATGGAGCTCTCGATGGTCCTGAAGGACATCCGGCGCGCCGCCGAGCAGCTCGAGGCGGGGGGCGCCCGCGAGGTCGCCATCCAGGCCGAGAAGCTCACCACCGTGGTGCGCATGCTCAACGGCGACTACTTCGTCGCCCTCGCGCTCGCGCCCGACGGCAACCTCGGCAAGGGGCGCTTCCTGCTGCGCATCGCCGCGCCGAAGTTCATCGACGCCCTGACCTGAGCCCGCGAGCCCCGGTGCCTCCCACCCGGTGGACCGTGCTCGTCCTGCACGGCCCCAACCTCAACCTCCTGGGCGAGCGCGAGCCGGCGATCTACGGCCGCGCCACGCTCGCCGAGATCGACGCCGCCGCGGCGCGCGCGGGCGCGGCGCGCGGGGCCGCGGTCGAGAGCTTCCAGTCCAACCACGAGGGCGCCCTCATCGACCGGCTGCACGCCGCGCGCGGCGCCGTCGACGGGGTGGTCATCAACGCCGGCGGGCTCACCCACACCAGCGTGGCGCTGCTCGACGCGATCCGCGCGTGCGGCCTCCCGACGGTGGAGTGCCACCTCTCGCATCCGGCCGCGCGCGAGCCCTTCCGGCGGCGGTCGCGCATCGCCCCGGCCTGCCTCGGGGCGGTGTCGGGCTTCGGCGCGGACAGCTACGTGCTCGCGCTCCAGGGTCTGCTCGCGCACCTCGAAGCGCGGCGCGTCGGCAGCGAGCCAGGGACCACGCCATGAACATCGATCTTCTCCAGTTGAAGCGCCTGATGCGCGCGATGCGGCGCTACGACCTCGACGAGGTCGAGCTCCGCGAGGGCGAGTCGACGGTGCGTCTGCGCCGCTCGCCGCGGGGCGGCGACGCCACCACGACCTTCGAGACCGCGGCCGTCGCCCCCGCCCGGCCGAGCCACTTCCCGATGGACACGGCCGCCCGCGCCGCCGCGTCGGGGGTGCCCGCGGCGCCCGCGGTCGACCCCGACCTCGTGACCGTCACCGCGCCGCTGATCGGGACCTTCTACCGCGCGGCCTCGCCGCAGTCGCGCGTCTTCGTCGAGGTGGGGAGCACCGTCCAGACGGGCGCCGTGCTCTGCATCATCGAGGCGATGAAGCTGATGAACGAGATCGAGTCCGAGGTCGCCGGCACGGTGGTCGAGGTGCTCGTCGAGAACGGCCGCGCGGTGGAGTTCGGCGAGGCGCTCTTCCGCGTCCGCCCGTCGAGGTGACGTGTTCCGCAAGGTGCTGATCGCCAACCGCGGCGAGATCGCGGTGCGGGTCATCCGGGCCTGCAAGGAGCTCGGGCTGCGCACCGTCGCCGTGCACTCGCAGTGCGACGTCGACGCGCTGCACGTGCGCCTCGCCGACGAGTCGGTGTGCATCGGGCCGCCCGCCGCGAGCCGCTCGTACCTCCACATCCCCGCGCTCGTCGCGGCGGCGGAGATCACCGGGGCCGACGCCATCCACCCCGGCTACGGCTTCCTCTCGGAGAGCGCGGCCTTCGCGGAGGTCTGCCGCCGCTGCCAGCTCACCTTCATCGGCCCCACCCCCGAGGCCATGCGGGCGTGGGGCGACAAGGTCACGGCGCGCGCCCAGGCCCGCCGCTTCGGCATCCCGCTGCTGCCCGGCACCGACACCCTCGCCGACCTCGACGCCGCCCTCGGCGCCGCGCGCGAGCTCGGCTTCCCCCTGATGCTCAAGGCCAGCGGCGGCGGCGGCGGGCGCGGGCTCAAGGTCGTGCGCGACGCGGCCGCGCTCGCCCGCGCCTTCGACAGCGCGCGGGCCGAGGCGCAGGCGGGCTTCGGCAACCCCGCCCTCTTCCTCGAGCGCTTCATCGAGCGCCCGCGCCACATCGAGCTGCAGGTCATCGCCGACCACCACGGCCACGTGTCGTGCGTGGGAGAGCGCGAGTGCAGCATCCAGCGGCGCCACCAGAAGCTGCTGGAGGAGTCGTCGCCGGGGCTGCTCGCGGGCGCGGCGCACGGGCGGCTCATCGACGTGGCCGTCGAGGCGCTGCGCGAGACCGGCTACCGCTCGCTCGGCACGCTGGAGTTCATCGTCGACGAGGCGGGCGGCGCCTACTTCCTCGAGATGAACACCCGCGTGCAGGTCGAGCACCCCGTCACCGAGATGGTCACCGGGCTCGACCTCGTGGCCGAGCAGATCCTCGTCGCGGCGGGCGGGAGACTCACCATCCCGGCGCAGCCGCCGCCGCCGCGCGGGCACGCCATCGAGTGCCGCATCAACGCCGAAGACCCGGTGACCTTCGCCCCGTCGCCGGGGCGCATCACCGAGTACCACCCGCCCGGCGGGACGGGCGTGCGCGTCGACGGCGGCGTCTACGGCGGCTGCGTCGTGCCGCCCTACTACGACTCGCTGCTCGCGAAGGTCATCGTGCACGCCGCGACGCGCCCGCAGGCCATCGCGCGCATGCGCCGCGCGCTCGACGAGTTCATCGTCGAGGGCGTGCGCACCAACATCCCCCTCCAGCGGAAGATCATCGACCACCCCGCCTTCGCGAGCGGGCCGATGAGCACCCGCTTCCTCGAGGAGACCGTGCTCCGCGACCCGGCCCCCGGGGCGTCGCGTTCTTGAACATGTGTTGAAATGAGACAGTCCCCTCGAGGGCGTTCGGGCGCTGTTTCGCGCGCCCGACCCCCCGGGGAACACGCCTTGCTCAGCACCCCGGGACCATGTCCCGCTCGCCCGCCGCCGCCCCGGGTTGCCTCGCGTTCGCGCTCTCCCTCGCCCTCTCCGCCTGCGCGCGCCCCGCGCCCGCCGAGCGCCCGACCGCGCCCCCCGCGCTCTCGCACTTTCTGCGCGTCGAGGCGGTCGGGCTCGACGCGCGCGGCGCCGCCCTCGTGGCCGAGGCCGACGTCACCTTCGACGAAGAGCGCGTCGCGGCGATCATCGCCCCGGTGCAGGGCCGGGTGATGCGCCTGCTCGCCGCGCCGGGCGACCGCGTCGCGGCGGGCGACCCCCTCGCGACGATCTACAGCGCCGAGGTCGCCGGGGCGGGGGCGGGGCTCTCGCAGGCGCGCATCGCC
>JAQBQI010000811.1 GCA_028287085.1 Myxococcaceae bacterium | reverse complement strand
CGGCGACGGGCGGCGGGGCCGCGGGCGCGACCTCCGCGGGCGCCACCTCCGCGGGGGCGTCGGCGCGGCGGATGGCGCGGTACTGGCCGGTGAGGCGCTGCCGCTCGCGGCCCGCGTCGATGGTGATGCGCGCCGACCACAGGCCGTCGTCGCGCGTGGCCCGGACCTCGAAGGCGCCGTCGTCGGAGAGGTACGCGAAGCTCGCCGGAAGGCCGGCGGTGAGCGCGGCGGCCTCGTCGGCGGGGGCGATCTCGCAGAGGAGGGAGAGCACCTGCTCGCCGGTGAGCGCGGCCTTGGTGACGGGGCGGGGCACGCCGTCGATCTCGAACTCGGCGAACCAGCCCTCGCGCACGCTGAGCGCGGCGGCGCGGTGGCTGACCATGGCGGAGAGGAGTCGGTCGAGCTGGGGCATCGGAGCTCAGGACACCGCGCGCGCGAACGCGACGTGGCGGCGGTTTACGAGGAGCACGCGGTCGTGGGCGAAGAGCGCGATGAACGCGAGGGGGGACTCGTTGAGGAAGTCGACGAGGCGGGGGCGGGCGTCGCGCAGCTCGGGGAAGATCGATCCCGACCAGGCGCTGCCGTCGACGAGGGTGAGCTCGACGTGCATGCCGACGACGCCGCGGTCGACGGTGTCGTCGTCGCGGGGGAGGCCGATGGCGGCGTGGGCGACCTGGGATTTCTGCACGAGCAGCACCTCGCCGTCGGCGGCCGCCACGGGCAGGAAGCGGTCGGCGTTGTTGAGCAGGTCGAGCGGGTCTTCGGGGCCGGCGCGGAAGGGGGCGCTGGCCTGCAGGAAGAGGTCGCCCTCGATGCGGTGCCCGTGCACGAGGGTGATCGCGACGGCGTGGCGGATCTTGTCGATGCGGTATTCGCTCATACGGCCGGGTGGGGGATCGGCCCCGTCGAGGGGGGAGACGCCCGATGATAGCTATCGGCCGGGGGCCGCGCGCCGCCAGGGGGCGCGGTGCCGATTGGGCGGGAGGGGGGAGGATCAGCCGAGCAGGGCCGCGAGCTCGTCGGCGCCGCCGATGTAGCGGCCGTCGACGAAGATCTGCGGCGTGGTCGCCTTGCCGCTCACGGCGCGCAGGCGCCGCGGCGTCGCGGGGAGGTCGTCGTAGGCCCAGCCCTTCGCCTCGAGCATCTTGCGGGCGCGCGCGCAGTGGACGCACCCCGGCTTGCTGAACACCACCACGTCGTGGGGCGCCTCGCCCTTGGGGTCGAGGTAGCGGAGCATCGTGTCGGCGTCGGAGACCTCGAAGGGGTCGCCGGCCTTGTCGGGCTCGATGAACATCTTCGCGATGACCCCGTCGACGACGAGCATCGAGTAGCGCCACGACCGCCGGCCGAAGCCGAGGCTGTTCTTGTCGACGAGCATCCCCATCTTCTCGGTGAACTCGCCGTTGCCGTCGGGGATGAAGGTGATCTCGTCGGCGTGCTGGTTCTTCGCCCACTCGTCCATCACGAAGGCGTCGTTGACCGAGAGGCAGACCACCGAGTCGACGCCGCGCGCCTTCAGCGCCGGGACGAGCTCGTTGTAGCGCGGCACGTGGCTGCTCGAGCACGTCGGCGTGAACGCGCCCGGCAGCGCGAAGAGCGCCACCTTCTTGCCGGCGAAGATCTCCGCCGTGGTCACGTCCTTCCAGCCGCCGTCGACGCGCGTGTGAAAGGTGACGTCCGGTACCCGCTGTCCTTCGAGGTTCTTCATCGTGTCTCTCCTTCTGGTTCGGTCGAGGCCGCCGCTGGCGGCCCGGGTCTAGGGGGCGATCATGGAGTGGGGCCGGGACCATCGGTCCGCGAGTGGGATGACGCCAGCGTTATCGGGGTGCGCGCGATCGCGACCGCCCTCCCCCGCCGGGCCACCACCGCGCAGCCGTCGGCCCGCATCGCGGCGTCGAGGCAGGCGCCCCGGCGCTCGTCGCAGACCAGGTACCTCCCCGGCGGGCACCACCCTCCCCCGCGGGCGGCCACCATCGCGGCCGTCGCCGCCCGCCGTTCGCGCCGGTCGCCCCACACCGGGACGTCGCGGCCGACGGCCGACACCCCGGGGTGGGCGACGTTCACCAGCACCAGCTCGCGCAGGTCGGGCCGAGCGCCGACCCAGCGGGCGAGCCGCATGGGCTCGCCCTGGCAATACCCGCTCACGTAAAGAACCGCGAGCGCGACGACGGACTGCGCCAGGGTCAGCGCGACGGCGAGCCTCCGCTGCGGCGCCGTCCAGGCGGGGCGCGCCGCGACGAGGGCCGCGGTCACCAGCGGCACCGCCACCAGCGCGAAGCGGAACTCCTTGTGCGCGATGGCGCTCATGCCCGCGAGGTAGACGGCCGCGGTCGCGGCGGCGAGGCCGAGGCGGCGGCGGTCGAAGGATCCGAGCGCGAGCCAGGCGCCCGCCGGGACGAGGAGCGGGAGGCAGGCCAGGTAGAACCACGCCGGGCGGCCGCCGAAGTCGAGGCGGGCGCGGTCGTCGACGAGGTTGTACTGGAGGTAGGCGCGCACGGAGTGGAAGGCGCTCCCCCAGGCGAGCCGGTCGGCGACGCCGAGGGCGGCGAGCGGAAGCGCGAGGCCGGCGAGGGCGGCCGCGCCGGCGCGGG
>JAQBQI010000792.1 GCA_028287085.1 Myxococcaceae bacterium | reverse complement strand
GTGCAGGCGGCGCCGTCGTCGCAGGCGGTGCCCGGCGGGTGCCGGGCGCAGGCGCCGGCCCCGTTGCAGGTGCCCACGGTGCCGCAGGTCGCGGGGGCCTGGTCGGCGCACTCGGACTCCGGGTCGGTCGCGGGGGCGTGGTTGGCGCAGCGCCCCTCGCTGCCGGGGAGCGCGCAGCTCCGGCACGCGCCGTCGCACGCGACGTCGCAGCAGTAGCCGTCAGTGCACGGGCGCCCGCCGCAGACGGCCGCCGCGGTGGCCGGCGTGCAGCGCACCGGCCCGGTGGGACCGACGTCCGCGGGAGCGACGTCGATGCGGGGGAGGTCGATCGACGCGACGTCGGGCGCGACATCGACGAGGGGAATGTCGATCGGCGGGACATCGACGGGAGGAGTGTCAGCGGGCGCGACATCGACGGGGGGAATGTCGGCGGGCGCGACGTCCATGCGGGGAGCGTCCGTCGGCGCGACATCGATCCGGGAGACGTCGACCGGAGCGGCGTCGCTGCGGGGCACGTCGCTGCGGGGCACGTCGCCCGGCGCGGCGTCGCTGCGTGCGTCCGCGGCGCTGGCGTCATCGACCTCGGCGGTCCCTTGCGCGCAGCCGATCGCGCCGAGGAGCAACCCGAGCGCGAGCGCGGCTCGTCGAGGCGCGACGCAGCGGGTCGTTGGGGGGACGGGCGCGGCGGTCGGCATGGACGCGAGTATCGACGGAGGGCCGTCGCCCCGCCAACGCGGAGAGGAGGTCGCGTGCGATGGCGTCGGCACCGACTTGTTGGTACTTCCGCGGGACCGTCGATGTCCCTCGAAGCGTGCCTTCCCCCCGAGCTCCGCGGCCCCGGCACCGTCATCTCCACGATCGCGGCGGGGCTCTCCGGCGCCAGCGTCCACCGCGTCGAGTCCCGCGGACGCGCCTTCGTGCTGAAGGTCGCCGGCGAGTCCGAGGGCGACGCCGAGTGGCGCGCCGCGACCGCCATCCAGCGAACCGCCGCCGACGCCGGCCTCTCGCCGCGCGTCGTCCACGTCGACGAGGCCCACCGCGCGGTGCTCACCGACTTCGTCGCCGACCGCTCGTTCACGGGCTGGTACCGCGACCCGCGCACCCACGGGGCCGCCGTCGACCTCCTCGGTCGCACCGTGCGTCGCGTGCACGCGCTCCCGATCCCCGCCGAGGCGCGGCGGCGCGACCCGCGCGAATTCCTCGCGCAGGTCTGGGGCGGACTGCTCGCCGATCTTCCCCTCCCCGACCTCGTCGGCGCGGCGGTCCGGCGCGCGCTCGCCGAGGCGGGTGCGCCGCCCGAGCGCGAGGTGCTGGGCCACAACGACCTCAACCCCTCGAACCTGATCTTCGACGGCGAGGCGATCGTGCTGCTCGACTGGGCGGCGGCGGCTCCGGCCGACCCCCTGTACGACCTCGCCACGCTCGCCGTCTTCCTGCGCATGGACGACGACGACTCCCTGCGCCTGCTCGCCGCGTACGAGGGCCGCCGCGGCGACGCGATCCCCGACCGCTTTCGCGCGACCTGCCGTCTGGTCGCCGCGCTCGCCGGCGCGATGCAGTTGTACGTCGCCCGCCGCCTGCAGCACCCCGGAGCCACCGAAGCCGAAGCGCTCCCGCTCGCGGAATTCTATCAACAGCTCCGGGCGGGGAAGCTCGCCCTCGGGACGCCCGCCGGCCAGTGGGCCTTCGGGCTCGCGCTGCTGGCGGACAGCCTCGCGCGCTGAGGCGGTCGGCGCGCGCGGCCGTCAGTAGTCGGGGTTGGCGAGAACGCGGGTGACCTCGGCGGAGGGCGGGCCGACGCGCACCCGATCGACGCGCGCGGCGTTGCGGAGCATCCACCCGAGCAGCCCCACCGGCCCGGCGGGCAGCGCGTATTGCGCCCGCAGCGACACGGTCGCGCCCGTCGTGACGTTGCGCACCTCGGCGCGGAAGCGGTCGCCCGCGGCCAGGAGCATCACGTCGACGGTCTGCGCGACGTCGCGCTCGAAGGCGAGGGGCGCGGTGGCGTGCACCGCCCACGTTCCGTCGGCGCGCTTCGTCTGGAGCACGACGTCGCGGTTGTACCCGCGCACCGAGACGACCATGCCCTCGGAGACGCCGCGGAGGGAGACCTCCAGGGTGCCCGTGCCGTCGCCGCTCGCGGCGGGCGTGAAGCTGAAGGTGGCGCAGAGCAGCGCGTCGCCGAAGCTGCGGTTGCTGCTGGTGGGGCTGTAGTTCTCCCACCAGTTGGCGGTGAGCGGGTGCGGTCCGAAGGCGAGCGCGCCGCCGGAGACCTGCGGCGCGACGTGGCTGCCCGTCCAGCGCGCGGCGTAGCTGGTGGCGCTGTCGAAGTCCTCGTCGAGGTCGACCGACGCGAACATCGCGGTCGGACAGCGGGCGAAGGCGCCGAGCACCCGGCAGCCCTCGTCGACCCGCCCGTCGCAGTCGTCGTCGACCGCATTGCCGCACACCTCGGCCGCGCGGGGCGTGCACACATCAGCCGGAACGACGTCGATTACTGGGATGTCGATCGGGGGAGTGTCGACTACGGGAGTGTCGACTACGGGAGTGTCGATTGCGGGAGTGTCGACTACGGGAGTGTCGACGAGCGCGATGTCCGCCACGGGCGCGTCGCTGGCGGGGCGGTCGGTCGACGCCGCGTCGGGTCCGCCGACCTCCGGCGTCGCGACGTCGGCGGCGTCCACGGTCGCGGCGTCTACCGCCGTCGCGTCACTCGCGGCGTCGACGGCCGCGTCGCGGGGCGAGTCGAAGTTGAGCCGCGGCGTACAGGCGTGAGCCGCCAGCAGCAGGGTCGCGACGAGCGCGGTGCGTAGGCCCTTCTTCATGGAATGCAGTTCACGAACACTCCGCGATGCGCGGGCCCTCTGTCAATCGGAGCGCGGCGCGATACGCTGCCGGCGTGCACGGCCCGATCGCGGTGCTCCAACTGCGGAGGGTCGCGCTCCCGCGCGCGCGATCGGCCCGATCGCGGCGTGTCGCGGTGGAGCGCTACTTCCAGGTGACCGTCGACTGACCGTGCGCCGCGGAGGGCGTCACCGCGCGAGGAAGTGTTCGCGCAGCCAGCGCCACTCGCCCGCGTCGGTCTCCCACTCGGCGTAGAGCGCCACGCCCTGGAAGGACGCGGGCGCCCGCTCGCCGAGGCCCCGGTGGATGCCGCGCAGGGCGACCGGGAGGTTCTCCGCCCACGGCCGGTGCCAGGGCTTGTCGGCGTCGTCGTAGGTCGGCACCCCGAGCAGCACCGGCGTCGGAGCCGCGTCGCGGAGCACCTCGCGCGTCCACCGCGCCATGAGCGACTCGTAGGGCTTCGCCAGCGGAATCCCGGTGTCGTACATCATCACGGCGACCTGATCGACGCGCCCCGCGACCGCGCGGAGGTACGACGGCGTCCAGTGGATCTCGAGGTCGGACTGCCACCGCGTCGGCGGCGGGTACGCGGCCACCGAGAGCACGCGCCCCGGAGGCAGCGCGGCGCGGATCTCGTCGAGCAGCCGGAGCACCCCGGCGTGCCCCGAGGGCCAGGGCTCGACGTTGAGGTGAACGCCCGCGAGGCGCGGGTGGCGGTCGAGCAGCGCGCGGACGTGCTGCGCGAAGTGCCGCCGGAAGACCGCGTCGTCCGGGAAGACGTGGCGCTCGAAGACGCCGCCGATCCACGGGATCACGCGCAGGCCGGCGGAGGCGTCGAGCAGACGCTCGGTCTGCGCCGCGTCGTCGGGCGCCGGCGCCTCGCCCGCGACCGGGCAGAGGTGCGGAAAGAGGTCGACGACGTGGTTGGCGCGCAGCCGCTCGACGAGCGCCGCCACTGCCGCCGGGTCGCGGAAGCGCGCGCGGTCGCGGCCGTTGCGGGTGAACCACGCGTCGTCACCCAGCCAGCCGTGGGCGAGCCACGCGCCGTTGCGCCCGCGGTCGTGGCGGCCGTCGGTGCGGTCGACGCCCGGCGACCAGAGCGCGTAGGCGAGCAGCGGCAGCAGCACCACCGCGAGGCGCACCATCCAACGGGCGCGGCGGATCATTGCGCG
>JAQBQI010000784.1 GCA_028287085.1 Myxococcaceae bacterium | reverse complement strand
GCCGCGCCCGACGCCCGCGCTGTGGGCGCGCACCGCGCCGCCGTGGAGCTCGACCACGTGGCGCACGATCGACAGCCCGAGGCCGAGGCCGCCGTGCCCGCGGTCGATGCCGCCCTCCTGCTGCTTGAAGCGGTCGAAGAGGTAGGGCGCGAAGGCCGGGTCGATGCCGCGCCCGTCGTCGCGCACGGCGAGCTCGACGCCCCCCTCGACGCGCCGCACGTCGAGGCCGATCGCGCCGCCGGCGTCGACGAACTTCACCGCGTTGCCGAGGAGGTTGTTGATCACCTGCAGCAGCCGGTCGGGGTCGCCGGTGACGTCGCCGACCTCGTCGTCGATGGCGGCCTCGAGGCGCACGCCGCGGGCCTCGGCGGCGGGGCGCACGGCGTCGAGCGCCGAGCGCGCCAGGGCCCCGAGCGCCACCGGCTGGAGCCCCAGCCGCAGCTGGCCCGACACCATGCGCGAGACGTCGAGGAGGTCTTCGATGAGCTGGGTCTGGTTGACGGCGTTGCGCTCGATGGTCTCGAGCGCGCGCTCGCGCTTCTCGGGCGGCAGCTGCCCCGAGCGGAGCATGCGCGTCCACCCGAGCATCGCGTTGAGGGGCGAGCGCAGCTCGTGGCTGACCATGGCGATCCACTCGTCCTTCGAGCGGCTCATGGCCTCGGCGGCGCCGCGCGCCTGGGCCTGGGCCGCGTAGAGCCGCGCGCGCTCGAGGGCCTGCGCGCAGAGCCGCGCGAAGGTCGCCATGTACGCCCGGTCGGACTCGTCGAAGGCCCGCGGCGCGGTGAAGACCAGCCCCATCACCCCGAGCACGGCGCCGCTCGCCACCAGCGGAATGACCCCCAGCGCCTGGTCGCCGTCGACCCGCCCGGCGGCGAGCGAGGGGTAGGCCGCGGCGACCTCGGCGGGGCTCTCGTAGAAGGCCGGCGATCCGATGCGCGCGGCGTCGGTGAAGGGCGCGCGGAGCTCGAGCGGGAGGCGCCGCCACCGGGCGACCTCGTCGGGGCTGTAGCCGAGCGCGCGCACCACCTCGAGGTGGTCGCCGCCCGCCTCGAGCACGGCGAGCAGCCCGCGCGGGGCGTCGAAGGCGGCGCCGCCGTGGCGCATCGCGACGTCGGCGACCTGCTCGGGGGTGCGGGCCTCGGAGAAGGCCGCGGTGGCGGCCTGGAGGCGGGCGGTGCGGGAGGTCGCGCGCTCGACCTCGGCGCGCAGCCGGCGCTCGCCGAGGCGGCGCACCCGCACGAGGGCGTCGACGCGCGCGAGCATCTCGAAGGGGTCGTAGGGCTTGATGAGGTAGTCGTTGGCGCCCGCGCGGAAGCCCGCGACGACGTCCTGCCGGCGGGCCTGCGAGGTGACCATGAGCACCGGCAGGCGCAGGGGGTCCCAGGCCGCGCGCAGGTCGCCGAGCACCTCCAGGCCGCCGCGGCCGGGGAGGAGGGCCGCGAGCAGGATGACGTCGGGCGCGGCGCCCGGGCGGAGGCGCGCGAGCAGCGCGGGGCCGTCGGCGAAGAGCTCGACGTCGTGCTCGCGGGCGAGGTGATGGCGGGCCTGCTCGGCGTAGGTCGGGTCGGCGTCGACGACCCACACCACCGGGCGCGCGGGCTCGCCCTGCGTGGGGGCGTCGGGCGGCGTCGCAGGAGCTACGGGAGTGCGGGGCATGGGCGGCGGGCGACGCATGGTGCCCGGCCGGGGCGAGCACCAGTGGCATTCGGGGCGGCGGGCACGTCCATCAGCCGGGCTTCGGGAGGGCCGCGCCGCCGCGCACCCGGGCGATGAGCCGCGGGCGCAGGGTCTGCGGCGCGATGACCGCGTCGAGGCTGCCCACGCCGAGGGCCCGCTCGACCGTGTGCACGGCGTCGAACTCCCGGGCCACCGCGGCCTGGGCCTTCGCCTGGGCGGCCTTGAGCACCCGCTCGTAGTCGCCCGCCGCGCCCGCGCGGGCGGTCTTCGGCGCCGCCTCGAGGGCCCGCCGCGCGGCCACCACCTCGGGGTCGGCGTCGGCCCGCCGGCGCACCAGGCCCGGAAACACCACCGCCGCGGCCGGACCGCCCCCGATGACGCTCGCGAAGGAGCCCTGCAACGCCAGGGATTCCACCGCCGGGTTGAGCGCCCGCGAGAACACCACGTAGGCCCCGCCGTGGTAGCGGGACACGACGCAGAACACGAAGGTGCCGACGAAGTTCACGACGGCGCGGCCGATCTCGGCGCCGTGTTCGAGCTGCAATTGCCGCAGCGAATCGGGCGAGCCGTCGAAGCCCGAGAGGTTGGCCAGCACCACCACCGGGCGCGCGCCGCTCGCGGCCGAGATGGCCCGCGCGACCTTGCGCGACGAGAGCGGGAAGAGGGTCCCGCTGGTCCAGTGGTCGGGGCCGTCGGCGGGGGCGTCGCCGCGGCGCGCGACGGGGCGCGACTCGATGCCGATGCAGCACACCGGGTCGCCGCCCAGCCTCCCCTCCCAGACCACCGCGCTCTCGGCGCCCTGCCACGCGGCCCAGCGCTCGAGCGGGGCGACGTCCTGGTCGAGCACCGCGCGCATCACCGGGCGGATCCCGAAGGGCCGCTTGCGCCCGGGGTTGGTCGCCTCGTCGAAGATCTCGCCCACCGTGCGGAAGTCCTCGGCGCCCTCGTCGCCGTAGGGCGCCTTCGTCACGTCGCGCTCCACCGGGTCGACCGTCGCGAGCCGCCGCGGCCGCGCCTCGCCCGGCGCCACCGCCGTCAGCGCCAGGTGCCTGAACAGCAGCTTGTACGCCGCCGTCAGGTCGGCCGCGAAGTACTGCGCCTCGCCGTTGGGGCCCATCACGCGCTCGAAGCCGCCGATGCCGTTGTTGTCCTCCGCGGCGACGCTGCCCGCGTACTCGAGCGCCCGCTTGCCCGTGAGCAGCATCGAGCCCTGCGGCGTCATGATCAGCGCGCCGCGGCAGTGCAGCAGCATCGTGGCCTCGGCGTTCCAGTAGCTCTGGGCGCCGACGTTGATGCCGTCGACGACCACGTTGACCGTGCCGCCGCCCTGCGTGAAGCGCACGATGCGGGCGAGCACCCTCGCCGTCCAGTCGAGGTTCTCCGTGCCGCTGTCCATCGCGATGCGGGCGCCGCTCGACACGGCCACCCACTCCACGCTCATGCCGTCGCGCTCGGCCAGGTCGAAGGCCGCGAGGATGCGCCGGCACTCGGGCTCGGCGAGCGAGCCCATGCCGCGCGTGGGGTCGCCCACCAGCAGCACCCGCGACAGCCCGTCGGGGTACGGCTCGAAGCGGCTCGTGACCACGCCCACCACGATGCACGCGGTGTTGTGCCCGAAGGGGCGGTCGGCGGGCACCAGCGACTCGCCGTCGGGCGCGAGGTCGAGCTCGGCGAAGCTGCCGCCCGGGAAGGGCCCCGCGGCGTCGTCGCGCGAGAGCGCCCGCAAGAGCTCGTAGGGGTAGAAGAGCCCCTTGCGGCGCGCCTCGACGATGCGTCGCTCGTCGGCGGTGAGCGCGCTCACCGGGTCGTTGTCGGGCTCCGCGGTGGTGAGCGTGGCGCCGTGGCCGGTGGGGTTGGTCCACTCGACCTGCACCGGGCGGCCGAACTCGAAGGCGGGGTCGGGCCGGCGCGCCCGCAGGATCATCTTCTCCAGCCCGAGGCCCGCCGTGGCGGGGGCGAGGCGGCGCGTCACCGTCATCATCTCCTCGCGGGTGAGCGTGAGCAGCGGGCGCGTGAAGACGACGAGGCGGTTCCAGAAGGGCTTCGGGTCGCGGGCGCGCACCGCCTGGGCGTCGCGCATCGCGTGCAGCGCCGTCAGGTACACGCGCTCGAAGCCGGGGATGGAGAGCAGCGCGCCCGTCGCCGGGTCGCGCTCGGGGTCGATGCGCTCGACCTCGACGATGCACACGAGGCGCTCGTCGGAGGGGTCCTGCCGCGAGCGCGCCACCGCGAGGAAGACCTCGCCGGGCGCGGGCAGGCGCTCGAGCTCGAACGACCGCAGGCGCTCGATCTCCTGCGCCTCGACGCGCGCCGGGTGGAAGTCGCGCAGGAAGCGGTCCTCGGCGAAGGCGCCGTCGGGGGCGCGGGAGAAGGTGCGGCTCAGGCGGCCGGCCTCGGCGTTGCCCCAGGTGACCGAGAAGCGCCGCACCGTGCGCGGCAGGCCCGCGAGCCAGTTCGCGCCCTCGGCGTGCAGCTCGGCGAGCCACGGCGCGTCGGGCTCGGCCACGAAGACGTCGAGGCTCAGCTCGCCCGACCCGGGCGCGAGCCGGTCGTGCGCCCGCGCCGCGTCGGCGATCATCTCGGCCGGGCTCGACAGCACCGCGAGCACGGCGCCCTCCGGGGCGTCGTAGAGCGCCGCCGTCACCTCCTCGTCGAGCGAGCGCTGCCACGCGGCCTGCGGGTGCATCCGCCGCGCGAGCAGCCGCAGCAGCCGCGCCCGCGGCGCCCCGAGCGACAGCGCCGGCGCCACCGGCACCAGCGCCAGCAGCGCCCCGTGCGGCAGCGCGTCGAGCTCGGCGTAGATCCCGGCGCGCTCCTCCCCGGTCGTCGACGGCGCGACGAGGCGCGCGAAGGCCTCCGCCGCCGCCCGCCCCAGCAGCCGCGCCTGCGCCGACTGCAGGGGCCGGTCGCAGAGGTGATACACCACCGTGTAAGCGGCCTCGGAGAGGGCCCGGTCGCGGTGCACCACGAGGGCGGCGAAGGCCTCCAGGCGGGCCCGCAGCGCGGTGCGCTCGTCGTCGTCGAGGTCGCCGCCGTCGCGCGCCGCGGCGGCGAGCACCCCGGCGATGACCCGGTCGCGCAGGGCGAGCGCGCGGTGGGCCTGGAGCGCCCGCAGCATGGCGTCGTCGTGGCGCGCGGGGGCGTCGTGGTCGCGCACCTCGTGCCAGCGCAGGGCCGCCCGCACCATGGCCACGAAGGCGTCGGGGAAGCCCTCCGCGCCGCCGCGCCGCGGCCGCAGGAAGCGCGCGAGGTGGTCGACCGGCGCGACGCCGTCGGGGCCGCGCGCGGTGTCGAAGAGGCGCTCGTGGGAGACGTAGGCGTCGAGCAGCAGGGCGAGCTCGGCCCGGTCGAGGCGCACCCTGGCGTCGCGCAGGAGGGCGAGCGAGGCGGCCACCTCGCGGGGCGCGAAGTCGTAGCCGAGCACGGCGCCGAGGCGCAGCCCGCGGGCGCGCACGCCGGGGTCGGCGGGGGCGTCGGCGCGCAGCGGGCGGAGGTTCTCGACCGACGACCAGCGCTCGGCGTCGCGGCCCTCGATGATGGCGAGGCACTGCCCCGCGGTGACCAGCGAGGCGGCGCCGACGAGCAGCCGGCCGATGCGCCCGCCGACGGGGGCCTCGACGGCGATCTCCATCTTCATGACCTCGAGGGTCATCAGCCGGTCGCCCTCGGCGACGACGGCCCCCTCGCGCACGTGCACCTCGGTGACGGCGGCGGGCACGGGGGCGACGACGCGGCCGTCGGAGGCGCGCGCGAGGCGGTGCGCGACGCTGTCGATCTCGACGTGCAGCGCGACGGGGGTGACCACCTGCACGACGGCGAGGCGGCGGCCGTGGAGGGTGAGCACGGCGGTGCCGGGCCCGGTGGTCTGGTAGACGACGTCGGCCGACTGGCCGGCGCAGGTGATGCGGTAGCGGTCGGCCGCGGTGGCGAGCACCTCGAGCGAGAGCGACGCGCCGCCGACGGCGAAGCGGAAGGTGCGCGGCTCGGCCTGCGGCACGTTGGAGGGCATGCCGCGGTGGGCGTGGAGCATCACCTCGGCGACCTCGTCGGCGCGGGCGCGCTGGTGCTCGCCGACGGCGGCGGCGACGAGGGCGGCGTCGAGGTGGGGGCGCGCGAGGGCCTCCGGGCGCTGGGCGATGTGGTGGTCGAGCCAGCGGGTGGTGACGCGCGCCTCGCGGAAGGCGTCGTGGGCGACGAGCTCGAGCAGCAGCGAGCGGTTGGAGGCGCCGCCCTCGATGGCGACGGTGCTGCGCGCGAGGGCCTCTTCCAGGCGCGCGAGGGCGTCCTCGCGGGTGGGCCCGGTGGCGATGACCTTGGCGAGCATCGAGTCGAACTCGCCCGGCACGACGTCGCCCGCGACGAAGCCCGAGTCGACGCGCACGCCCGGCCCGGTGGCCAGCTCGAAGCGGATGAGCCGCCCCGCGCTGGGGCGGAAGCCCTCGTCGGGGTCCTCGGCGTTGAGGCGCGCCTCGACGGCGAAGCCCCGGGCGGGCGGGAGCCACTCGGGCAGCGCGGCGCCGCGGGCGACGTCGATCTGCATGCCGACGAGGTCGAGGCCCGTCACGCACTCGGTGACGGGGTGCTCCACCTGGAGGCGGGTGTTCATCTCGAGGAAGTAGAAGCCCGAGAGGTCGGGCCGCACGAGAAACTCCGCGGTGCCGGCGTTGACGTAGCCGCTGGCCCTGGCGATGCGCACGGCGGCGGCCTTGAGCTGCTCTTCGAGCGCGCCGAGGCCCGGCGCGGGGGCCTCCTCCAGCACCTTCTGGTGGCGGCGCTGCATGGAGCAGTCGCGGGTGCCGACGGCGTGCACGCGCCCGTGGGCGTCGGCGATGATCTGCACCTCGACGTGGCGCGCCTCCGGGGCGAAGGACTCCACCAGCAGCGTGGCGTCGCCGAAGGCCGCGCGCGCCTCGGCCGAGGCGCTGGCGAAGGCCGCGGCCACCTCGGCGGCCTCGCGCACGATGCGAATGCCCCTGCCCCCGCCGCCCGCGGCGGCCTTGAGCAGCACGGGGTAGCCGATGCGCTCGGCGTGCAGGGTCGCGGCGGCGGCGTCGGCGACCGGACCGCCGCTCCACGGGGTGACGGGGACGTCGTTGTCTTCGGCGACGCGCTTGCCGCCGATCTTGTCGCCGAGCAGGCGCATGGAGGCGCCCGACGGGCCGATGAAGACGAGGCCGGCGTCGGCGCAGGCGTCGGCGAAGTCGGGGCGCTCGGAGAGGAAGCCCCAGCCGGGCCAGACGGCGTCGCAGCCCGCCGCGACGAGCAGGGCGACGACGCGTCCGACGTCGAGGTAGGCGCTGCGCATGGCGCCGTTGAGGCCGGGCACGAGGGCGTCGCCCAGCAGGATGGCGTCGTCGGCCTCGCGCACGAACATCGCGTCGCGGTCGGGGTGCGTGTAGAGCGCGACGACCTCGAGGGGCTCGCGGTGGCCGCGCGACCAGGCGCGGGCGGCGCGCAGGAAGCGCACGGCGGCCTCCCCCCGATTGACGACCCCGACGCGGCGAAACGGGCGGTGGAGCAGGGACATCGCTGGGTACTATTCCTTCGACGTGACGGCGGTGGGGCGGCCCTCGAAGAGCCAGCGGGCGAAGCCCTCGAGCCACTGACCCTCGGGCCCGCCGCCGGTGTCGATGCGGCCCTCGCGGGCCCCCGTCACGAAGCGCCGGGTGGCCTCGGCGCGGAAGCGCGGGAGCGCGTCGAGGGTGGCCATGAGCACGGCGTGCTCGGGGGTGTGGTTGCAGCGCGGGGTCCACGTCTCGACCCGGCGGGCGAAGGCCGGGTCGGGCGCGGAAGCTTGCTCGGTCGCGTTCGACGGACCGAGGCCGTTGATGGCGTCGAGCACGAGCTGCTTGCGCTCCTTCAGGGGTAGCGCGCGCAGGGCGTCGGGCTCGATGGGGCGGCCGATCCAGAGGTCCTGGCGGCCGTAGCCCAGCGGGAACTCCAGGCGCTGGGCGAGCTCGTCGGGGGGCAGCGCGTGGGCGAAGCGCACCGGCACGATGGGCGCGCCCACGGCGAGGGCCATGTCGATGAAGGCCGAGCTCATCTTGAGCACGGGCTGCCGGCACGACAGCGCGCGCGTCCCCTCGACGTGGACCATCACGCTCTTGCCGCGCTGGGCCATGTCGTTGGCGAGGTCGCCGATGATGCGCACGAGCGACTCGCGGTCCTCGCGGTCGAAGAAGGTGATGAGGTTGGGGTCGGTGATACCGGGGTAGGTAAAGCTCTGGCGGATGAGCTCGCCCACCCACGACCCGCGGTGCTCGGCCTTGGCGAGGGTCACCGTCGGGGTGCCCGAGAGCGCGGCGACCAGCACCGAGAAGAGCAGCGACTCGACCGCGACCTGGTGGTTGGCGAGGTAGAGGCAGCTCCGGCCGCGCACCTTCGCGAAGCCCTCGGGGTCGGCGAGCACCACGTCGCCGATGAAGCGCTCGATGAGGCCGTAGAAGAGGTCTTCGACGGGCCACGCGCCGATGCCGAAGCGCTCGCGCCAGTAGGCCTCGACGGGGGCGAGGTCGAGCGCCGGGGCGGCGGCGTCGGCGACGCGGACGGCGTCGCCCTCGCGGGTGACGTTGAGGAAATGCCGGCGCAGCGGGCGCATGGCGACGGTGGCGCTGCCGAGGCCCCCGTCGACGCGCACGCTGCTCGGGTGCACCACGGCGCGCGCGGCGAGGTGGTCGCGCACGGCGATCTCGGCGACGAGGTCGGCCCCGGAGGCGACGCCGTAGATGCTCGCGACGTTGCCGGGGAGCCAGTCGCTGGGCTTCACGTCGGCGGGGGCGGCGACGGTGGTCGCCCCTTCGGCGCGGGCGAGGCGCACGCCCGGCACGAAGCGGCGGTCGCGCAGGAAGGCGCGGCGTTCGAGGCGCGACGCGCGGCCGATGGGCCCCTTGGGGAGCAGCACCTCGACGAGGGTGAGGGCCACGCGCACGACGCCGTCGACGACGAGCTGGATGTCGTACTTCGGGTGGCGGGCGTCGCCGTCGAAGCCGCGGAAGCGCACCTCGACGCGCCCTTCGCCCTTCGACGGAACCTCGCCGTAGAGGGTGAGCGTCGGGATGCGATAGGGATAGCCCACGACGTCGTCGGGGATGTCGCGCGACCACTGCGAGAGCGCGTCGTGGGGGATGGCGTGGGTGAGGGCGTCGAGGAGGCCCTGGTGGAGGGTTCCGCGGGGCACGCCGTGGTCGGAGAAGTCGACGACGGCCGACGAGCCCGACGCGCCCGACGACCACGAGCGCAGCAGGTGGAACGACGGGCCGTGGAAGAGGGCCGCGGAGGCGTAGGGGTCCTCGGCGGGGGTGGCGTCGGCGAGCGGGGCGAAGACCGTGGGGGGCGTGGCGTAGCGGGTGCCCAGCAGCACGCGCCCCGAGGCGACGGGCTCGAAGCGCGAGAGGGCCGCGTCGCGCGACTCGCGGAAGGCCGAGAGGGTCACCTCGCGGGCGGGGCCGTCGCCCTTCACCTCGGTACGGAGGCGCACGGGGGTTCCGGCGAAGGGGAGCCAGCGGTGCACCTGCACGTCGGCGAGGCCGAGCACGCGCTCGCCGGGGCGCACCGCGGCGCCCGCGAGGCGGTCGACCATGGACATCATCGGGAGCGCGGGGAGCGTCCAGGTGGGGCAGTGGTCGCCGAGCCAGAGGTCGACGGCGGGGTCGAGGGTCTCTTCCTTGTCGGGAGAAGGGGATGGGGGGTGAGGGCGCCCGCCGCCGACGATGCGCATCGCGAGTTGGCGGGTGTGATAGATGCGTTTGCCGTCGACCCAGAGCGAGCCTTCGGCGACGGCGAAGGGCACCCCGCCGTCATGGCCGACTTCGAGAATGGCAATCTCGGTGGTGATGCGCTTGTTCTTCGGAACCACCTGGCCGCGGTACTTCCAGGTGGCGGGGCGGCCCACAGCGACGGGCTCGAAGCGGGGGTTCTCGACCCCATCCGCCATCGACTTCTCCATCATGGCGAACTGTAGCAATTGCACCAGGGCCTCGATGCCGAGCGAGCCGGGCTGCACCGGGTCCTGGAAGAAGTGGGCCTTGAAGAACCACTCGTCGTAGCGGACGTCCTTCTCGGCGCGGGCCCAGCCGAGCGCCTTCTTGCCGCCGGTCGGGTCCCAGGCGGTGATCCGGTCGAGCATGCAGAGCATCGGGGCGGGCAGGCGGAGCGTGCCCTCGAAGTACTTCGCCGGGCGGGCGCGCAGGTCGATGCGCACCTCCGAGGGGGCGTCGATGCGGGCGCGGTCTTCGGCGCTCACGGGCAGTCCGACCTGGTTGACGAAGGCCTCCGCGGGGAAGAACCCGAAGACCGTATTCATCTTGTAGACGAGGGTCGGGCCGACGAAGCACTCGACCTCGAAGGACTCGATGATCATGCCCGCGGAGCGCGAGACGTCCGTGACCTTCACGGTGGTGCGCAGCGTGCCGGCCGTGGGGAGAACCTCGGCGGTGAAGGTTCCGGTGCCGTCGAGGTTGCGGAAGAGCAGGTCGACGTCGGTGGTGAGCGCGCTGCCGATGTAGCTCGCGAGCCAGCCGCAGGGCTGGAGCGCCGCTTCCATCAACACGCAATAGGGCATCGTGGGATACCCATTGAGGTCGAAGTACCAGGCGTCGGGCGGAATGTCGTACTCGGCCTCGATGACGCCGCCGGGCTGGAGCACGCCGAGGGGCGCGTCGGCGCGGGTGATGCGCGACATGAAGTGATAGGGCGGCCCCGGCAGCCGCGCGACGCCGCGGGTGGAGTCGAAGCGGGTGTACATCGGACCGAAGGCAGCCGAGGGGCGGCCCCAGGCGCACGCGATCAGCGACGCGTAGTCGAAGGCGAACCCGTCGACCACGGCGACGGGCTTGGGCTCGACGTAGCCATTGAGGCCGCCGAGGCGGCGCAGGTACATCGAGCGGTGCGCGGGGTCGGAACCGGGGACCACCGGGAGTCGGGCCCAGTCGTCGAGGGGCCACGCGGGGATGAGTCGCAGTCCCACCCGACGGGCGTGGAAGGCCTTGCGCCCGTCCACGGTGCACAGCAGGTCGGCGTAGATCGTCGGGACGGGGCCCGCGATGACCTCTTCGATGAAGATCTCGTAGGTGAGGTGACGCGAGGCCGGCGTGGCCTGTCCGCGGCAGCGCATCGGGATCTTGTTGCCCATGACGGGCTCGAAGCGCCAGCCGTCGTGTTCGACCGAGAGGCCCATCGCCACGAGGTAGAACGACATGGCCTGGAGGCAGCCCTCGAACATGAGGGTTCCGGGCATGCAGGGGTCGTTGTGGAAGTGGCCCGCGAAGTACCAGTCGTCGGCCGTGATGGGGGCTTCGGCGCGCAGATACCCGCGCTGCCACGGGCCGCCCGTGGGGTCGAAGTCCGTCACTTCATGGAGGAAGAGCATGCGCCCGGCCGAGATGCGCGGGGTGCGCACGTGGGTGCGGGCCTTCTCGAAGCCCGCGCCGAAGCAGTCGGCGACGCGTCCGTCGGCGAAGGCGCGGAGGTCTTCATGGGAGAACGAGCGCTTCGTACAAGCGACGGCCGGGGCGTCGAGCGGCGCGGTGGTGGAGTGCTCGCCGGTGGCGGCGTCCCAGAGAATGCCGCCCGAGTTGGCGAGCTCTTCATCGGTGAAGAAGCCGGCCTGGCCGTGGCGCACGGAGAGGCGGAGCTCGCCGTTGACGCGGCAATCGTAGTGGAAGAAGAAGAGGCGCACGGCGCCCTGCTGGGCGTGGCCGTCGACGTGGATCTCGTAGCTGAGCGTCTCGCCGGGCTTGGGGAGCTCGCCGTGATAGGTGAGCTCGCAGCCGAGGAGGCGGTAGACGCGCTCGCCCTGGTTGAGCCGGTCGATGCCGAGCCAGGAGATGAGCAGGAGGTCGGCCTGACCCGACTCGATCATGACCCCGGCGGGCATGCGTCCTTCGTGGAGGTACCAGCTCTCGGGGGTGACGTCGGTCTCGGTCCAGAGGGTTCCGGTGCCCATCGAGTTGGCGACGGCGTCGATGCCGGTGACGCGGTCGGCCAGTAGCAGCGGCGACATCGGCATGCGCACCTGGCGGGCGTAACCGTCTTGTGCCGCGAAGTCGGGGCCGAAGACGGAAGAGATGCGGCCCGAGGCGAGCACCTCCAACTGGGCGCGATCGAAGCGGGGGCCGGGGTGGGCGGCGGCGGGGGCGGGGGTACCGTCCGCTGGGGTCGCTGGGGTTCGGGCGCTGGCCCTCACCCCAGGCAATAACAGGTCGGCGCCCCGGGCATTGCCCGGGGCTGTCGGACCGGTCGTGCCTGGATCTTCCGGAAGGACACGCGGCGGCGCGGAGGGTTGCCGCGCAGTGGATTCCTGTTCGACAGCCCCGGGCAATGCCCGGGGCGCCGACCTGTTATTGCCTGGGGTGAGGGCCAGCGCCCGAACCCCAGCGACCCCAGCGGGCGGCACCCCCTGCCGCGCCCGCAACAAGCCCTCGAGCATCGTCTGCTGCAACTCGAGATAGCGCGTGTGCGCCGACGCCTGCGCGTCGAGATACCCGCGGTGGATCGCCGCGACCCGCCCCTGCTCGGCCATCGCCCGCGCGACGACATCGTTCATGCCACCAACCATCGGCGACATCACTGGAACCACCGGCATCACCACCGGCATCACCACCGGCGCCACCACCGGCGCCACCACTGGAACCACCACTGGCGCCGCCGCCTTCGCGACCACTGCGGGCTTCGCGACCACCGCGGGCTCGTCCATCGGCGACACCAGGCGCGGCGCCGGGGCCATCACCTGCACGCCCGTCTCGAAGGCCGGCAGCCGGATGGCCGGCGCGTGCGCATCCACCGTCATCGTCGCTCCCGTCTTCTTCGGGCTCTGCTCGTCGGCGCCGAGCGCGCGGTGCAGCGCCTCCACGTCGACCGACACGCCCGCCGCCACCAGCATCGCCGCCGCGTTCGCCAGCTGACGCACGCCGCTGCGACCCGACACGTCCAAGGGCACCGCCACGTGGTCGCGGTCGCCGAGGATCTTCTTGATCCACCCGCTGCACAGCCCGCGCGGGCCGTGCTCGACGAAGACCCGCACCCCGTCGGCCCACGCCCGCTCGATCATCCGCGGGAAATCCAGCGTGTCCACGGCCTGCGCCGTGATGGCCGTCGCCACCACGTCGGCCTCCGCCGTGAAGGCCTCGTCGCTGCCCGCCGAGTAGTGCCGCACCCCGGGCACCGCGAAGGTCTCCCGCCGGTGGATCGCGTACCACGCGTCGCGCACCTCGCCGATCTCCGGGCAGTGCGCCGCCATCGCGTAGCCCAGCGGCAGCGCGCGCGCGCGGCCCAGCGCGTCGACCACCCGCTCGCACGCGCCCTCCTCGCCGCCGATCACGCAGTCGTCGGGCGCGTTGATGATCGTCAGGTGCGCGCCCGGCTCGTTCGCCAGCGCCGCCCGCACGGCCGCCGCCGGGGCCGCCACGCTCCACACCCGCCAGCGCTCGCCCTTCACGCCGAGCGCCGCCCAGCGCCGCCGCGCGGCCTTCTGCTCGCCCACGATCTCGTCGGCGAAGACCGGGCTCTCCCAGCACTCGCGCACCATGCCGTCGAGGTCGCGCCACGCGCCGCTCGCGAACATCGCGTTGCTCTCGCCCGACGAGTACCCGATCGTCGCGTCGGGCCGCAGCCCCAGCACGTCGCGCACGATCTCGGCGTGCAGCTGGCACAGGAACGCGCTCGCCCACAGCTGGTCGAGCGGGTGCCGCGGCTCGACCACCTCGCCGAAGCTCCACGCCGTCGAGGCCGCCATCGAGCCGAAGCGCCGGCCCAGCTGCGCCACCATCGACGGCATCGCCAGGGCCAGCTCGCGCCCCATGCCCAGGTACGACGCCGCCGCGCCCGTGAACACCGCCGCCGTCTCGCCGCCCACCGGCGCCGCGCGGTACGCCACGCCCTCGGGCATCGGCGCGCCGCCCTCGACGTGCCGCGCCGCCTGCCGCGCCCGCGCCGCGCGCTCGTCCTCGCTCGCCGCCACGATCACCAGCCGCGTCGGACCTTCGCCCCCGCGGCGGTCGGCCGCCAGCGCGCGCAGCAGCGAGGCCCGGTCGGCCCCGCCGTACGCGTAGAGCCGCAGCGGCGCCTCGAGCCGCAGCGGCTGCGCCTCGCCC
>JAQBQI010000761.1 GCA_028287085.1 Myxococcaceae bacterium | reverse complement strand
CAGGCGCCGCAGTCGCGCGGCATGACGCCCGACCTCGGGATGGGCCAGGCGAGCTCCGAGGCCACCGTCATCCGCACCTCGCCGTACGCCGCGATGGAGGCCGCGGGCATGCTCAACCAGCCCGCCGCGCTCACGCCGCTCGCGGGCGCGCGCATCTCGGCGGCGCCTGCCCCGGTGGTGCAGCAGCCGTCGGTCAACCTCCCGTCGGCCGCGGCGCCCCGCCCCGGGACGCTCGCGCCCCCGATGGCCCCGGGCTTCGTCCCGGGCGCCTTCGGCCCGCTGGTGGGGCCCGGGCCGACCTCGTCGCCGCCGATGATGACGAACGCCGCGCCGCCGGCGATGCCGGGCTTCGACGACCCCTTCGGACCGATGGAGCTCCCGCCCGCGCCGCCCCCCTCGAAGGACGGCGGCACGCCCGGCCCCGCGGGGGTCCCGATGCGCACGTGGCTGCTCGCGGCGCTGACCCTCGGCGTGGCCGCCCTCGGCATGACCTTCAACAACGCCCCGCAGCCCGCCGGGGCGCCGGGGGGGCGGCGCATCGTCCGGCAGATCGTGCGCACCACGGCCGCTCCGGCGCCGACCTCCAACAACCTCCTCGGCCTCCCGACGGGGCCCAACCAGCTGCTCGGCGTGATCGTCCCGGCGCCCATCGCGGCGCCGCCCGCCCCCGACGGCCGCCCCCGCTTCCCCCCGCCCAACCTCCAGGACCCGATCAAGCTCGCCGCCGACATGGTCGCGGCGCACCGCTACGCCGAGGCCGCCGCGCTCTACGAGGGCCTCGCCGCGCAGCACCGCGAGGCGCCCCTCTTCCGCCATTTCGCGCTGGTGCTCCGCGCCCGCGCCGCCCAAGCACCCTGCACCCCAGGAGCCGCCGGATGTTCGCCAGGCACGCCCAACCCCGCCGCGCCCTGACCCTGCTCGGGCTCGCCCTCGGCTGCGGCAACACCGCGCCGCCGCCGCTCTACCCCATCACGCTCCGCGTGGTCTCCGACGATCGCCCCCTCCCCGGCGCGGCCGTCGTCATCGGCGGCCGCGAGCTCGGGGCCACCGACGCGGAGGGGCGCTTCCGCATGGAGACCATCGGCGTCGAGGGCACGTCGGTCGAGGTCACCGTGCGCTGCCCGGCGGGCTTCCGCTCGCCCGCGCAGCCCCTCGCGGTGGTGCTGCGCTCGACCGTGCAGCTCGACCAGGCCCACCGCGGGCAGGGCATCGAGACCACCGCGCAGTGCCCGCCCACGCAGCGCATCGCCGCCGTCGTGGTGCGCGTGCCGGGCCGGCCCAACCTGCCCATCCAGTACGACAACCGCGAGATCACCCGCACCGACCTCCAAGGGGTCGCGCACATGATCTTCCGCGTCGGCGGCGGCGACACGCTGCGGCTGCGCATCGACACGCACGAGCAGCCGTTGCTGCGTCCGGCCAACCCCGAGCTGGTCATCCACACCAACGACACCGACAACGTCTACGTGAGCACCCAGGGCTTCGAGGAGGGCGCCCCGCCGCGCGCCCCGCGGCCGCGCCAGGCGCCGGTGCACATCGGCCCGGTGCGCATCCCGGCGCGCCGGCCGGGCGGCTTCTTCTGACGGACAATGTCCCGGCATTCGGACGGGGACTGGTCATCGGTTCAGTGATCAGGTAGGACTTCTTTCGTCGGGTCGCGAGGGCGTCGACCCACCCGGAGAAGTCGCCATGAACCGAAGCAGCACCCCCACCCGCAGCCAGTACCGAGGGCAGATGTCCGCCGAGGACATCGACGGCAAGGTCGCGCGCCTGCGCGAGCGCCTGGGCCTCGAAGACGTGACCTTCACCGAGGGCACCGGCCTCGACGCCGGCAGCGTGAGCCTGCGCTTCATGGTGCTGGGCCGCCGGGTCGAGCGCACCTGCGCGACGCAGCCCACCCCCGCCGCCAACTCGGCCTGCCTCGCGCTCTGGCTCGAAGACCGCGCGCGCAATCTCGAGCGGGGCATCGAGTCCTTCGAGGAGGCCTTCGCCGACTGCCTCGTGCTCGCCGCCAACGACGACGCCGACGCCGTGAAGGGCGCGTGGAAGGTCAACCACTACGAGGGCCAGCGCAGCGTCGAGGAGTGCATCGAGGTGTTCCGGTCGAGCCTCGCGCGACTCAAGGTCGCCGAGCGCGACGTGAAGGTCACCTGGGACACGACGGCCAACTGGGCGCGCCTGCGCATGCGCCTGCCGTCGGGGGCCATCGTCGACAAGACCTCGCGCACCCAGAAGTCCTGCGAGGCCAACCTCGCCGCGCTCGGGCTGTGGCTGCAGTCGCGGGCCCGCAACTGGGAGCGCGGCATCGAGAGCCTCGACCTCGACCGGGTCTTCGCGGGCAACCTCCTGCCCGCGCCCGCCAAGGTCGCCTGAGGAGCGGCGCCGTGATGGTGCGGAAGGTCAGCTTCGTCGTCCGCCCGACGCCCGCCCTCGCGGCGCTGCTGTCGTTCGCGCACGCCACCCGCTCGCACCGCAGCGGCCTCGGCGAGCGGCTCGAGCGCGAGGTGCGGGCCGCCCTCGACGCGGCGGCGCGCACGCTCGACCCGGTGCTGGGTCTGCTGCGCTGGCTCTCGCGCCGCGGCCTCGCCCGCGCCGCCGGGCCCGCCGACGCCAGCGGCATCACGGCCGAGACCACCGTGAGCTTCGACCTGCGCTCCGCCGTCGCGGCCGCGCAGGCGCAGGGCCCGCGCGTCGACGGCCGCGCCGCCGCCGACCTCTTCGCCCTGCGCGCGCTGGTGCGGGCGCTGCGCAAGGCCGAGCTCCTCGGCTTCGACAACGTGATGCTCGGGCGGCAGGCCGACACCGCGCGCGCGCTGCTGCGGGCGGTCGAGGGCGCCTGTCGCGAAACTGCCCTCGGCGACGAGTCGGTGGTGCCGAAGGCCTTCGCGCGCGCGGCGCCGACGACGGCCACGCCCGCCGCGGCGGCGCCGCCGAAGGTCGAGCCGCGGGCCGAGCCCAAGGCGC
>JAQBQI010000740.1 GCA_028287085.1 Myxococcaceae bacterium | reverse complement strand
GCCGCGGCGAAGCCCGCCCCGGCGCCCGCTCCCGCGCGCACGATGGCCCCGCCGGTGTCGACGAAGGCGCCCGCGCACGTGACCAACCCGGGCGCGGCCAGCGGGTCGGCCGGCTGCGGGCTCTCGCCCAAGTACACCTTCGACACCTTCGTGAACGGCCCGTCGAACAACGTCGCCCACGCGATGGCCCAGGCCATGGCCAACCTCTCGGGCCGGCGCGTCAACGTGCTCTTCCTCTGCGGCGGCACGGGCCTCGGCAAGACCCACCTCTCCAACGCGATCGGCCACCGCATCCTCGAGCAGAAGCCCGGCGCGCGCATCGTCTACGTGAGCGCCGAGACCTTCACCAACGAGTACGTGGCGGCGATCCAGCAGAAGCGCATGGAGGAGTTTCGCGGGCGCTACCGCACCGAGTGCGACGGGCTGCTCATCGACGA
Source organism: Myxococcaceae bacterium (assembly GCA_028287085.1). Taxonomy (GTDB): domain Bacteria; phylum Myxococcota_A; class Polyangia; order Polyangiales; genus SCUS01. Next base: position 9,918 of record JAQBQI010000740.1, on the reverse strand, counting down.
CGTGCAGTTTCTCGCCGGGCGCGAAGGCACCCAGGAGGAGTTCTTCCACACCTTCAACGCGCTCTACCAGAAGGACATCCCGATCGTCCTGACGAGCGACGTGCTGCCGCAGAACCTCCACGGCATGGCCGAGCGGCTGATGTCGCGCTTCGCCAGCGGGCTCGTCGCGGAGGTCTATCCGCCGGAGCTGGAGACGCGCATCGCGATCCTGCGCAAGAAGGCCGAGCAGGACGGGGTGAAGCTCGACGACGAGACCGCCGCCCTCATCGCGAGCGCGGGGAGCAACGTGCGCGAGCTCGAGGGCATGCTGATGAAGCTGTCGATCCGGGCGAGCCTGAGCGGCCGCGGGGTCATCGACGCGGCGCTGGCGCGCGAGACCCTGCGCATCGGGTCGAAGCCCGCGGTGACCACCGTCGAGGACGTGCAGCGGGCCGTCTGCGACCACTACCGCATCAAGCTCAACCAGCTCACCGGGAAGGACCGCCACAAGGAGGTCGCCCTCCCGCGGCAGGTGGCCATGTACCTGGCGCGCACGCACCTGGGGACGTCGTTTCCGCAGATCGGCGCGCGCTTCAACGGGAAGGACCACACCACGGTCATGTCGTCGGTGCGCAAGGTGGCCCGGCTGCGGGTCGAGGACGCCGAGGTGGCCGCGGCCCTCGAGGCGATCTCCCTGAAGCTGGGCTTCGCGGCGCCGGTGCTCGACGCGGCCGCCGGGGCCGAGGAGTACGCCGTCCGATGATTTCCCCGGGAAATCGTGTGATCCACCGCCTGGGGAAAACCCTGTGGGCGGGGGCTGGTGCTTCCCTGGTGACGGGGGCTGTGGACGGCGCTGGGGATGGCGTAGGGTGCGCGCCGTCCCCGGCTCTTCAACAGGCGAGGCCCCGGTCGGCGCCCCCAGCGCTTCGCCCGGCGGCGCTGCAGGAAACGGCGTTTTCCACCGTCTCCACAGGACTCACTACTACGACTGTTTAATTGAATTCAATTCTCCCTGATTAGAGAAGAAGACATCCGGAAGCCAAACGGGTCGGGACGCTGAGCCCGGCCGAAGGACAGAGTGAGCGATGGAGTTCGTGGTCAACAAGCGGGAGTTCGTGAGGGCGCTGAGCCGGGTGCAGAGCGTGGCCGACAAGAAGTCGGCGATGCCGATCCTGACGAACGTGCTGATCGTGGCCGACGCGTCGGGCGTGCGCCTCGCGGCGACCGACCTGACGCTCGCGGTGACGGCCCACTGCAAGGCCGACGTGCGCAAGGGCGGCACCGTGGCCCTCCCGGCCCGGCACGTGTTCGACGTGGTCAAGGTGCTCCCCGACGGCGACGTCACGGTCACCGTCGAGAAGAACTTCTCCGCGCGCATCAAGTCGGGCAAGCGCCGCTTCGACCTCAGCGGCATGCCGGGCGAAGACTTCCCCACCCTGCCCGACCCGAGCAAGGTCACCCTCACCCTCATCCCCGCCGACGACGTGGCCGAGCTCATCGCGCTCACGCAGTTCTCGATGTCGGCCGACGACACCCGCCCGCACCTCTCGGCCGCCCTCTTCGAGCTGGCCGGCGACGTGCTGCGCGTGGTCACCACCGACGGCCACCGGCTCTCCAAGGCCGAGCGCAAGATCGACGGCATGAGGGCCCAGAGCAAGCTGCTCATCCCGGCCAAGGCCGTGCACGAGCTCAAGCGCATGGTCGACGAGCTGCGCGCCGAGAAGAAGGACGCCAACGCGGGCCCGCTCACCGTCGGCATCGGCGCGGCCAGCTCGCAGGGCCCGGTCTTCTTCCAGCGCGACGGCATGACCCTCTCGTCGAAGCTCGTCGACGCGGCCTTTCCCTCGTACGAGCAGGTGATCCCCTCGGCCACCGACCGCACCGTGACGGCCTCGCGCCTCGCCCTCCTCGACGCCCTGCGCGCCGTGTCCCTCGTGGCCTCCGACCGCACCAGCGGCGTGAAGCTCCAGGTGAACAACTCGCGCATGCTCATCACCAGCGAGAACCCCGAGATCGGCGCCGGCAGCGACGAGATCGAGGCCTCGCTCCAGGGCCCCGACGTCACCATCGGCTTCAACAGCAAGTACCTCACCGACGCCCTGAGCGCGCTCACCTCCGACGAGGTCGCGCTCGAGCTGTCGGGCGAGCTCGACCCCGGCATGATCAAGCCCGTCGGCCGCGACGACTACCTGGGCGTCATCATGCCGATGCGCATCTGACCTCCGTCCCTCTCTCCCCTCCCCTCCGGCCGTGACCCCCCTCCACATCACCGAGCTCAGCGTCGACGGGTTTCGCAACCTGCGCGGCGTGAAGCTCGCGCCCGCGCCCGGCGGCAACGTGCTGCTGGGCGACAACGGGCACGGCAAGACCTCCGTCCTCGAGGCCATCGACTACGCCGCCTCGCTGCGGTCGTTTCGCGGCGCCTCGCGGGCGCAGCTCATCGGCCACGAGGCCAAGGCCGCGCAGGTGCTCGTGCGCGTGGTGGGCGTGCCCCCGGCGCGCGAGTACCGCCTGCGGCTCACCCGCACGACCCGCGAGATCACCCTCGACGGCAAGCGCCCCGAGCGCGCCGTGGAGTACTTCGCCGGCGCCGCCTGCGTGGTCTTCCACCCCGGCGACCTCGACCTCGTGCGCGGCGCCCCCGAGCTGCGCCGCCGCCTCCTCGACCGCATCCTGGTGCGCGCCGTCGACGGCTACGGCGAGGCCCTCAAGTCCTACGGCAAGGCCCTGCGCGCCCGCAACGCGCTGCTCCGCGAGCGGCACCCCGACACCCGCGCCATCCAGGCCTTCGATTTCCCCTTGGCCCGCTACGGCAGCGCCCTCGTGCGCGCCCGCACCGCCCTCGCGCACGACCTCGTGCCCGCCGCGCGCCGCGCCCTCGACGAGGTCGCGCTCAGCCCCGACGCCATCGAGCTCAAGTACCAGCCGCGCGCCTCCGGCGACCAGGTGGTCTTCACCAACGCCCTCGCCGAGAACCTCGCCCGCGACCTCGCCCGCCGCAGCACCGCGCTGGGCCCGCACGGCGACGACCTCGCCATCACCTGGTCGGGCCTGCCCGCCCGCGTGGTGGCCAGCCAGGGGCAGACCCGCGCCCTCGCCCTCGCCCTGCGCCTCGCCGAGCTGCACGTGCTCGAGGCCCGCACCCGCTGCGTGCCCATCCTGCTGCTCGACGACGTGTCGAGCGAGCTCGACCGCGAGCGCACCGCGCGGCTCTTCAAGCTGGTGAGCGCCCTCGGCGCGCAGGTCTTCGTGACCACCACCGACCCCGCCATCGCGGCCCTGCTGCCGGGCGCCCGGCGCTTCACCGTGGCCGACGGCGCGGTCGCCCCCGCCGACGGTTGACGGACATAATCTGACATTGTTTTCGGGGGGGCTTTCTGCTAGAGAAAAGCCCTGCAATTACCGAGGAAATCACGACATGACGAGTGAACCGACGAGGCCCTCATACGGGGCGGACGACATCACCAAGCTGGAGGGTCTCCAGGCCGTGCGCGAGGTGCCCGGCATGTACATCGGCGACGTGCACGACGGCACGGGCCTGCACCACCTGGTGTGGGAGGTGGTCGACAACTCCATCGACGAGTACTTCGCGGGGGTGTGCAACCGCATCGACGTGACGGTGCACGCCGACGGCTCGGTGCGCGTGGCCGACAACGGGCGCGGCATCCCGACGGGCATCAACACCAAGCACGGCATCAGCGCGGCCGAGCTCGCGCTCACCAGCCTGCACGCGGGCGGCAAGTTCAAGAGCGCCAACAACTACGCGGTGTCGTCGGGGCTCCACGGCGTCGGCGTGAGCGCGGTCAACGCGGTCAGCGAGTGGCTGCGGCTCGAGATCTGGCGCGAGGGCAAGGTGCACGAGCTCGAGTTCGCGGCGGGCGTCACCAAAGAGCCGCTGAAGGTCGTCGGCGACACGCCGAAGACGGGCACCATCGTCACCTTCAAGCCCGACCACGGCATCTTCACGATGACCGAGTTCTCGTACGACATCCTCGAGAACCGTCTGCGCGAGCTCGGCTACCTCAACGCGGGTCTCTCGCTCACGCTCACCGACGAGCGCACGGGCAAGCCCACGCAGGAGTTTCACTCGGCGGGCGGCATCGTCGACTACGTGAAGTTTCTCAACGCCGAGAAGAAGACCGACGCCGAGCCCATCTCGCTGCGCGGCGAGCACGCCCTCGACAGCGGCAAGATCGTCACCGTCGAGATCGCCCTCCAGTGGACCGACAGCTTGTACGAAGCCATCCAGGCGTACACGAACAACGTGCACAACCGCGACGGCGGCACGCACGTCTCGGGCTTCAAGACGGCCATCACCAAGTGCATCAACGCCTACGGCGCGGAGAAGGGCTTCCTCAAGCCCTTGAAGGACATTCCGCTCATCGGCGACGACGTGCGCGAGGGCCTCACCGGGGTCATCTCGGTGCGCCACCCCAACCCCTCGTACAGCTCGCAGACCAAGCACAAGCTGGTGTCGTCCGAGGTGTCGGGCATCGTGTCGGGCATCCTGCAGGAGCGCCTGTCGCGCTGGCTCGACGAGAACCCCACCGCCGCCAAGCGCGTGGTGGAGAAGTGCGTGCTGGCGGCGCAGGCGCGCGCGGCGGCGCAGAAGGCCCGCGAGCTGGTGCACCGCAAGGGCGTGCTCGACGCGAGCTCGCTGCCGGGCAAGCTGGCCGACTGCCAGGAGCGCGACCCGTCGAAGTGCGAGCTGTACATCGTCGAGGGCGACTCGGCCGGCGGGTCCGCCAAGCAGGGCCGCGACCGCAAGACGCAGGCGATCCTGCCGCTGCGGGGGAAGATCCTGAACGTCGAGCGGGTGCGCTTCGAGCGCATGCTGGGCAACCAGGAGATCGGCACGCTCATCACGGCGCTCGGGGTGACGGTGCGGCCCGACAAGTTCGGCGACCCGAAGTCGTCCGACGAGGAGAGCGGCTCGACCACGCCCGGGCCTCGGCTCGACCTGGAGAAGCTGCGCTACCACCGCGTGGTGCTGATGACCGACGCCGACGTCGACGGGTCGCACATCCGCACGCTGCTGCTGACCTTCTTCTTCCGGCAGATGCCCGAGCTCGTGGAGAAGGGCTACCTGTACATCGCCCAGCCGCCGCTCTACGGCGTGCGCCGCGGCAAGACCATCGACTACGTGAAGGACGACGAGGCGCTCGCGCACAACGTCATCAAGGTCGGCACGCGCAACCTGGTGCTGAAGAGCGACACGAAGACCATCGAGGGCGACGCGCTGCACGCCCTGGCGATGGAGCTGCACCGCGCCGAGACGCTGCTCCAGCGCATGGAGCTGCGCTGCGAGCCCAAGGTGGTGAGCGCGGTGGTGCGCACGCGGGCCTTCACGCGCGACACGCTGAAGGACGAGGAGAAGATCGCCGAGGGGATGAGGCGCCTGGAGGAGTACATGACCACGTACTCGCCGGAGCTTCTCCCGCTGCGCTTCTCGCTCGAGGACGACGTCGAGCACGGCGGGCGGCGGGTGCTCATCCGGGTGCGCGCGGGCACGGCGGGTCGCACCACGACGGTGAGCTGGAACTTCCTCGACGGCCCGGAGGTGCGCGAGCTGACGGCGATCGAGGACCACCTGGCGGCGCTGGGCCCGGCCCCGTGGACGCTGGTCGACGGGTCGAAGACGCACACGATCATCCACGGCGGCCAGCTGCACTCGCTCATCGACGAGCGGGGCAAGAAGGGCGCGACGATCCAGCGCTACAAGGGCCTCGGGGAGATGAGCGCCGAGCAGCTCTGGGAGACGACCATGGACCCGGCGAAGCGCATCATGCTGCGCGTGCGGGTCGAAGACGCGGCGGCCACCGACAAGGTGATGACCCTGCTGATGGGCGACGAGGTCGAGCCCCGGCGCGCCTTCATCGAGAAGAACGCCCTCAACGCCCGCAACCTCGACATCTGAAACCGTCCGCACCCCGCCGCGGGTGCTGTCCTAAGTAGACCCCCCGTGTCCTAAGCTGATTTCGCCCTGAAATCTCGGCGCATCGCGTCACGACTCTCCCCTGCCACGACCCCCAGTACGGCCAGGACGTCTGGACGCTCAGACGTCCGGTATTGCGCCCGCAAACGACCGTGCCAGATCGAGCCAACCCATGGATCATGGCGGAATCGTTCGCCGCCGGATAGTGCATCGACACGCGGAGCCGCGCGGGGCCGCGCGGGGCCGCGAGCGTCGACCCGAAATTGACGCGGGTGTCCTACTTTGACGGCTCCGCCAGAATCGGTGTCCGAACTAGGACAGCACCCCGCCGCGCCGCCATTTGACAGGGCGGCGGGGCTTCGGGTACCTACCCCCTCCCTCAAGTCTCGCCAAAGGGTCGTCATGCAGAAGCCGAAGTTCCGTACCGCCGACAAGTCCGCCTGGGTGTTCGTCACCACGCAGCTCCACAAGCGCCCGGTCAAGGCCATGAGCCGCCGCGCCGCCCTCCGCTGCGGCTACCTCGCCGGCGCCGCCAACCGCCTCGGCGTCGAAGACCAGCGCGCCCTCCCGACGCCCCACATGGACGAGACCATGAGCGCGTTCATCAAGCGCGTGAAGTCCGCCCAGGCCTGAAAAGCCCCTTCGTTGACCGCCCGCTCGGTGGGGGCATAGAACTCCCGCTACGGTGCGACACGAAGGCTACGACGTCACCTTCTGGGGAGTGCGGGGTAGCGTCGCTACCCCTGGGCCGCGCACGGTGCTCGTGGGCGGCAACACCAGCTGCGTCGAGGTCAGGGCCGGCGACGAGCGCATCATCCTCGACGGCGGCACCGGGCTCCGCGAGCTCGGCGACTCCCTCCGCCACGAGGGCCCCCTCTCCGCCCACGTCTTCTTCTCCCACGTCCACTGGGACCACATCCAGGGCGTGCCCTTCTTCGCGCCCGCCTTCGACCCGAAGAGCAGCTTCGTGCTGCACGCGGGCAAGCGCGCGGGGCGCACCGTGCGCGAGGCGCTCGCCGGCCAGATGGCCGACCCGTACTTCCCGGTGCACCTCCAGGAGATCGAGGCCGCCCTCTCCTTCCACGACCTCGAGCAGCGCCAGCGCGTGACCGTCGGCGACGGGGTCGTCGTGCACGGCGTCGAGGGCAACCACCCCGACGGCGTCTTCGCGTGGCGCGTCGAGTGGAAGGGCCACGCGCTCGTCTACGCCACCGACACGGAGAGCTCGTCGCTGCACGACGACGCCATCATCGAGCTCGCGCGCGGCGCCGACGTCTTCATCTACGACGCGCAGTTCACCCCCGAGCAGCTCGACGGCGGCGACGGCCGCGGGTCGCGCCGCGGCTGGGGGCACAGCACCATGATGGACGGCGCACGCATTGCGCAGGCGGCGCGCGTCGGCACCTACGTGCTCTTCCACCACGACCCCTATCAAGACGACGACGCGGTGGTGGAGAAGGAGCGGCGCGCCCGGCAGGCCTTCCCGCGCTCGGTCGCGGCGCGCGAGGGCATGGTCATCGACGTGATCAACGCCCGCCGGGGTGCGTAAATCCCTTCGCGGGTGGCGCGGCGAATGCGCGATAGCTCGATATCGCCCGCGGATCTTTTCCCCTGCGAACAACGGGGTTATAGCAGCGTCACATCAGCCATGGACTCTGCACTCCCCGACACGCTCCCATCCGACATCGTTGTCGAGAAGCCCGGCCCCCGCGAGGGCAAGGTGCTCATCGACGCGTCGCGGCCCTTCGCGGTGGAGAGCCCGGCGCGCAGCACCTGGGTCGTCGCGAGCACCCTCTCGGTCTGGGCGACGAGCTTCGTGCTCGCGACGGCGCTGCCGCTGCCGTGGTACGCGCGGCTGCCCTTCACGGTGCTCACGGCGCTGACGGCGGTGCGGTCGTTCATCCTCTTCCACGACGTGATGCACACGGCGATGTGCCGGGGCAACGCGCTCTGGGCGAAGGTCTGCCGCGCGGCGGTGACGGCCTTCAGCTTCTGGATGCTCACGCCCCCGCGCATCTGGAAGGAGTCGCACAACTACCACCACGCGCACACGGCGAAGCTCGTGGGCTCGCACATCGGCTCGTACATGATGCTCACCCCGGCGATGTACGCGAAGGCGACGCCGACGCAGCAGCGCATGTACCGGCTGCTGCGCTCGCCGCTCAACGTGGGCTTCGGGTACCTCACGGTCTTCCTCTGGGGCATGTGCGCGGGGCCCTTCCTCAAGGCCAAGAAGAAGCACTGGGACTCGGCCGTCGCCTTCGCGCTGCACTTCGCGCTCATCGCCCTGACGGTGCGCTTCTTCGGCGTGAGCGCGGCCCTCACGGGCATCGTCGGCAGCGTGGCGCTGGCCTGCGCGCTGGGCGCGTACCTCTTCTACGCGCAGCACAACTTCCCCGACGTGCACGTGCAGCCGCGCGAGTCGTGGAGCTACACGCGCGCCGCGCTCGAGTCGTCGAGCTTCATGGAGATGTCGCCGGTGATGCACTGGTTCACGGGCAACATCGGGTATCACCACGTGCATCACCTCAACTCGCAGATTCCCTTCTACCGGCTGCCCGAGGCGATGGCGGGAATCCCCGAGCTGCAGAACCCCGGGCGCACCTCGCTGCGCCCGAAGGACATCAAGGCCGCCTTCGCGCAGAAGCTGTGGGACCCGACCAAGGGCCGCATGGTCAGCTACGACGAGGCCGCCGCGGGCTGATCCCTCCGCCCTACGGGGCGCGAGCCTCCCCGTGATATCCCGTCATCACCACGATGACGCCCCGCGCCCGCACCCGCACCGCCCTCGCGCTCCTCCTCGCCACCGCCGCCGCCGCCGCGCAGCCCAGGCCCGTCGCGCTCAGCGCCGTCGAGCACGCCCTCGGCGCGTCGCCCGTGCGCATGGTCGCCGGCCACGGGCGCCTCACCGCGGGCGTCACCGCCGAGGGCGACGTCGCCGTGCTCACGTGGCCGTCGCCCTCGTGCTGCGACCAGCTCACCCACCTCTCGACCAACGACGTCGACGCCCGCACCCGCCCGCGCACCGGCGTGCGCGAGGGCTTCGGCGTCGCCCTCGGACTCGTCGTCGAGACCGCGGCGGGCGCGCGCGTCGAGTGGCTCCACGACCCCGCCCGGTGGCGCGCCGTCGCGGGCTACGCCGACGAGCGCTCGCTCCAGCCGCGCGTGACGTACACCCGCGTCGACGGCGGACTCACCGTCACCCTCGACGACGCCGTGCTCCCCTCGCCCGACGTGCTCCAGCGGCGCGTGCGCTACGAGCGCACCGCCGACGCCGCGGGCGCCGCCATCCGTAGCGTCGCGCTCATGGCCCACACCAACCTCGGGCTCACCTCCCACGTCGTGCCGCGCCTGCCCTTCGGCGACGTCCTGGCCGACAGCCGCAACGACTTCGGCGTCGTGCACGACAGCGCGCTCGGGGCCTTCATCCACTTCCGCCCGGGCGACCGCGCGCCCATCAACGACATCCCCTCGCTCGTCGGCGCGACGGAGCTCACCCCCGATCATTTTGGTCCACTGGACGCGCTGCTGCGCCGCGACGGCGACCTCACCGCCGACGCCGACGCGCTGGCCGCCTCGCTCGACGCCACCTTCCACGCGGGCGTGTACGCCGTCGTCGGCAGCGAGCCGCGCGCCGACGCCTTCCACGCCGGCCGCGAGGGCGACGACTTCTGCGACGAGCTCGGACACCTCGTCGACAACGTGCTCGCGCTGCGCACCTCGGGCATCACGCTGCCGCTCGACCCGGGCCTGGCCGCCGGCTTCCGCTGCGCCGACTCCATCCGCCCGTCGCGCGTCTCGGTCGCCCGCGGATGGACCCGCCGCACCCCGTCGGCCTGGTCGCTCGCCGCCACCAACGCGCTCGCGGGCAACCCCGTCGCCGCCTACCTCAACGACAGCGCCCTGCGCGTGCCCTTTACCACCACGGGTATGTCCGGCGAGGCCCGGCTGCTCGTCGCCTTCGGCGCCACCGCCGCCGAGGCCCGCACCGCGTACGCCGCGGG
>JAQBQI010000697.1 GCA_028287085.1 Myxococcaceae bacterium | reverse complement strand
GCGGGCGCAGCCGGGCGGCGTGGCGAGCGAGCGGGTGCGCGGCGACGACGCCGGCGCCGACGACCCGGCCGCGGCGGTGGTGCAGTACGTGGCGCGCACGCACGAGCCGGTGCGGCTGCACGACGCGGGCGACGACGAGCGGTTCTTCCGGGGGGCGGGCGCGGGGCGGCCGCGGTCGGTGCTCTGCGTGCCGCTGCGCAAGGGCCACCACCTCATCGGGGTGCTCTACCTGCACAGCGCCGTGGTGGCGGGCGCCTTCACCGACGAGCGCTTCGAGATGGCCACCGTGATGGCCGCGCAGGCGGCGGTGTCGATCGAGAACGCGCGGCTCTACGACGACCTGCGCGCCTCGCTCGAGCGCCAGCAGAAGCTCACGGCGGCCTTCGAGCGCTTCATGCCCAACCAGTTCCTCGAGCAGCTGGAGAAGGCGAACATTCTCGACGTGGCGCTCGGCGACCAGTCGAAGCGCGAGGCGACGGTGCTCTTCTGCGACCTGCGGGGCTTCTCCGCGCTGGCGTCGCAGCTGGGGCCCTCGGCGACCTTCGCGTTCATCAACAAGTACCTCGGGTACATGGAGCCGGTGATCCACGCGCACGGCGGGTTCATCAACCAGTACCTGGGCGACGGGATCATGGCCCTCTTCCCGGGCCCGACCGACCGGGCCGTGGCGGGCGCGCTGGCGATGCTCGACGCGCTGGCGGGCTTCAACGCCGAGCGGCGCGGGGCGGGCCTGGCGGGGGTGCGCATCAGCATCGGGCTCAACTCGGGCCCGCTGATGCTGGGGGTCATCGGCGGGGCGAAGCGCTTCGACCGCGGGGTGGTCGGCGACGCGGTGAACCTCGCGAGCCGGGTGGAGGGGATGACCCGGCAGTTCGACGCGCCGGTGCTGCTGGGCGGCGAGACGGCCGCGCGGCTGGCCGACCGGGGGCGCTTCCTGCTGCGCTCGCTGGGGTGGGTGGTGCCGCTCGGGCAGCGCAAACCCATCGAGGTCTTCGAGGCCCTGGACGCGCACGGCCCCGAGCGCCGCGCGGCGGGCGCGGCGTCGGCCGACGACTACGCCGACGGGCTCGCGCGCTGGGTGGCGGGGGACTTCGCCGCCGCCATCGGGCACTTCGCGGCGTGCCTCGCGCGCGACCCGGCCGACGGCGCGGCGCGCTTCATGGTGGCGCGCTGCGAGGAGCTCGTCGCCCACCCCCCGACGGGCGCCTGGGACGGGGTCATCCGGCTGGTCAGCAAGTAGGCGACCGAGCCCTTCGCCCCGACCCGGGCGAGCCGGCGGGCCCGCTCACACCGCCTCGAAGCCCGGCAGCGGGTCGTACTCCCGCGCGTCGCCCATGAGCTCCTCCTCGGTGGGCGCGTCGTCCGGGTCGGCGTCGTCCTCGTCGTCCAATGCCAGCAGGCCGTCCCAGGTCGCGAGGTCGCGCATGCCCTCGTCGTCGCCCTCGTCGTCCTCATCCCCGTCGGGCAGCTCGGGCAGCACCCCGTCGACCTGGTACTTCGCCCACGCCGCCGCGTGCTCGGCCGCCAGCAGCGCCTCCAGCGCGGCGGGCTTCACCCGCACGATGGGCTTGCCGTCGGTGCTGCTGCGCGGCCGGAAGCGCAGCTCGCGCCGCTCGTAGACCGTGAGCTCCAGCTCGAAGACGTCGCGCACGTGCACGTGCAGAAACTCCCTGATCTCGCCGCCCTTCAAGATGGTCACCCGCTCGGTCTCCCACCTCCAGTCGAGGGCGCGCAGGTGGTCGATGAGCGCGTCCTCGTCGTCGGTGAAGACGTGCAGGTCGACGTCGCTCCCGCGGCGGATGTGCCCCGTGCTCACGCTCCCGATGAGCCGCGGCTCGAAGCCGTCGAGCGCGCGCATCGCCCGCAGCGCCACCGCCCGCATCGCGAAGAGGCGCCGCGTGCGGCCCGGCCCCTCGGCGTACTCCGCCAGCACCAGCAGCGCGTCGCGGATCTCGCCGTTCGAGGGGAGGTCCTGCGGGCGGTAGCGCATCCGGCGGCCGCCCGCGCGCCCGAAGATGCGCTTCGACGCGAGGCGCTTCGCGGTGAAGTACTGCTTCATGCCCTCCTCGTACATCAGCCGCGCCGCCTCGGCCGCGATCACGCCGCGCAGCCCGCCCGGTCCCATGCGCGCCATCGGCTACGGGCCCACCAGCGGGGAGAGCGCCTCGCGCAGCCGGCGCAGCGAGCCGCCGATGGCGCGGCCGCGGCGGGTCACGCCGTAGAGCGACTTCTGCACCACCTGCTGGCTCACGCCCAGGCGGCGCGCGATGTCGCCCTGCGAGACCCCCTCGAAGAAGTGCCACTCGACGATCTCGCGCTGGCGCGCGGAGAGCACCGCCGCGACGGCGCGGCGCACGGCGTCGCAGAGGTCGTCGTGGGTGTCGTCGGCGGTCCCCCAGAGGGACGCGTCGGCGGAGACGTGGTCGAGCGCCGCGCAGAGGCGCAGGCGATCAGCGGGGGGAGGGGTCCTTTCCATGGGTGGGTTCTTCGACGTCGGGGGCGTCGGGGCTGATGGCGGTGGGGTCGAGCGTGATGAAGGTGACGGCCTCGGCGACGGAGCACACCGACGCGCGCGGCGAGCGGCCGGCGAGGTCCCAGCGGCGGAGCAGCTCGAGCTCGCGGAGCCTTACGGTGTTGTGTAAGCGTCGGCGGGTGGCGCCGGGGTCGCGCAGCAGGTCGAGGTGGTGGCGCACCAGCCAGACGACGCGCGGGGCGACGAGGCCCTCGAGCAGGTCGGCGCCCTCGGCGTCGTGGTCGCCCGAGCGCAGCGCCTTGCCCACGTCGTGCAGCAGCGCCGCGGCGTGGAGGCCGGGGTCGCGCGACTCGCGGCGGGCGTGCTGGAAGACCTGCAAGGAGTGGTAGAGGGCGTCGCCCTCGGGGTGGTACCGCGGGTCCTGGGGGATGCGGTCGAGGGCGGTGACGAGGTCGACGAGGTCAGCGTACACGGGTTTGGTCGGAGGTGGCGATGGGCGCGCGCCTCTCACCCACGGGGCGCGGTCACACCCACCGCGGCCATGACGGAGCGCGCGGCGGGAGGATACCCTCCGGCGATGCGTACCCCGGTCGTCTTCCTTCCGCTTCTCCTCGCGGCGTGCAGCGCCCGCTTCGTCACCGGTCCCGCGACCGTCGAGGGGCCCGACGCCGCCGTCGACGCGCCGCCGATCGACGCCCCCATCGGGACGCCCATCAACTCCAACTGCATCCCCGGGGTGCAGATCGCGTGCGCCTGCCCCGGCGGCGTGTCCGGGGTGCAGGTCTGCGCGGCCGACGGGCGCGCGTTCGGGCCGTGCGCCTGCCCGGACGCGGGCGTGACCGCGACCATGGACGTGGGCACGGGCTGCGCGGCGCCGGTCGCCGACCCGCCGCGCGACGGCACGAGCTGCGCCCCGCCCACGGGGTCGGGTGGTGCGACGCCGTACTACCAGTGCACGACCGCCAACGTCTGCCCCCGCGGCCGCTTCGCCAACGACCCCATGCTTCCGGGCTTCCGCGTGACCTACCTCAAGATCACCCAGCCGGCGGCGCTCGCCAGCGCGGCGATCCTCAACACGATCAACCCGACCCTCGCGCGCGGGAGCTTCCTGTGGGGCCTCCAGCTCAACCTCGCGGCCGGCGTCTTCCGCACCGGGGGACTGCAGCCGACCTTCGCCCGCGGCGCGGTCGGGCTCGGCCTCATGGACGGGCGCTTCGCGTTCTACAACGGCAACGGACCGGGCGACTCGGGCGCCGCCTACAACCCGCTGCCGGGTCCGATCAGCGTCATGGGCGACCGGGTCACGACCGCCATGTTGCCCGGCACGGTGCTGTTGCCGGTCTTCAGCGACGCGGCGAGCACCCAGCTGCTCACGGTCCTCCCGCTCGACAACCTGCGCATGACGGTGCGCCTCGCGCCCGACCGCGGCTGCATCGGCGGCGGCGTCCCGACGGGCGGCCGCTACACCGAGTCGACCAGCCGGTGGGCCACCGAGGACGCCTGCGACGCGCCCTACGGCTCCCTCGTCTCCGACCTCACCGTCGAGCGCGCCAGGACCGTCTCCGTGACGATCGGCGGCAGCCCGGTGCCGCTCTGCAACGTCATCGCGGGCGCCAACTGCGCGACCGACCCGATGGCCTCCTGGGCCCGCCAGCCGGACTCCTCGGTCGACGGCCAGCCCGCGTGGCGCACGGTCGCCAACTTCGCCGCGATCTCCGCCGACATCGCGCGGTAGCCCCTACGCCGTCAGCACCTCGTGGCCGCCCTTCGTCACGAGCACGGTGTGCTCGAACTGGGCGGTCCAGCGGCCGTCGGCGGTCACGATGGTCCAGCCGTCGGCGAGCTGGCGGATGGCGGGCGAGCCCAGGGTGATCATCGGCTCGATCGTGATGGCCATGCCCGCGCGCAGCCGCAGCCCCGCGCCGCGCGTGCCGGTGTGCGCGACGTGCGGCTCCATGTGCATGCGCCGCCCGATGCCGTGGCCGCCGAACTCCTCCACCACCCCGCAGCC
>JAQBQI010000679.1 GCA_028287085.1 Myxococcaceae bacterium | reverse complement strand
CCGAAGTCCGCAAGCGGACTCCTCCCTGTCCCGGCAGCGATCGGTGCGACCACGAAGGAAGTCCGCTTGCGGACTTTCGGTGGCTCCTCATGGATCCCAGCGTTGCCGCGGGCTTCAGCCCGTCGGCACCGCGGGCGGCGCGAACGGACAAGATCACCGGCCGCCTGAATGAGACGGGTCACGGCGCTCGCGTCCCGATCCGGACCGGGGTTTGGCGTTCGCCTGCACCCCGGGCAAGCGAAAGCAGGCGCCCCCTTCGGGGGCTGTCGAACCGGAATCCGATGCACCTTCCGGAGGCGGACCGACGTCCTCCGTCTTCGCTCGGAAGTCAACGCGGCGGCCCTGTTCGACAGCCCCCGAAGGGGGCGCCTGCTTTCGCTTGCCCGGGGTGCGGGCGAACGCCAAACCCCGGTCCGACGGCCCGTCGCAGTACGATGCGGCCATGACGACGCCGCCGCGGGTGCTCCTGGTCGCCAACCCCACCGCGCAGAGCGGGCGCAACGCCGAGCGCATCGCGAGCGCGCGGTCGCTCCTCGACGCGGCGGGCCTGGCCCACACGCTGCTCCCCACGCTGCCCGCGGGCGGGACCATCACCGCCGTGCGCGACGCCCTCCTCACCGGCCCCTGGTCGCTGGTCGTCGCGATGGGCGGCGACGGGACCTTCTCCGAAGTGGCGCGCGGCCTCCACGCGTCGGGCCGCGCCGAGCAGGTCGCCCTCGGGATGCTGCCCACCGGGACGGCCAACGACCAGGGCAAGAGCTTCGGGCTGTCGGCCGACCCCGCCGAGCTCGCGCGCAACGTCGCGGTGCTCGCGGCGGGGCACGAGACGCGCCTCGACGCGGGCCGGCTCACGGCCCTCGACGCCAACGGGGCGGTCGTGGAAGAGGCGCTCTTCTTCGACAGCGCGGGCTGGGGCCTGAGCCCGCGGGTGCTCGCGCTGCGCAACGAGGACCGCCGCGTGATCGAGGAGATGCCGGTGGTGCGCGACGTGTTTCGCGACCACCTGGTGTACGCCGGGGCGCTGCTGCGCACCTTCGCGGAGTCCTACGTCGAGGACGACCGCTTTACGGCGCTCGTAAAGACGGAGCACGGCACGCAGCGCTGGGAGGGCCTGAGCGACCTCGTGGTCAAGGGCACCCGGGTCTACGGCGGGATGTGGGTCTTCGACCCGAGCTCGCGGCACGACGACGGCTTGTTCGAGGTGATCCCCTTCGCGGGCCGGCGCGACTGGCTGTCGAAGGGGATGGTGCACCTCGAGCCGACGGGGGCGCTGGCGTCGGCGCTGGAGGGGGTCGGGGTGACGCACAGCCGCGGGGTGCGGGCGGCGAGCATCACGCTGCGCTTCGAGGCGCGGCCCGGGGCCCTCGCGCTGGCGGCGCAGATCGACGGGGAGGAGTTCCCGGCGACGGCGTCGGCGCGCATCGAGGTGCTGCCGCGGGCGCTGCGGCTGGTGGTCCCGGCGGGCGCGTGAGGACGCTGCTCGCCGACACGCTGCGCACCTTCTCGCGCAACGACGGTCGCATGCTCGCGGGGGCGACGGCCTTCTTCGCGCTGGTGAGCGTGGCGCCGATGTTCCTGATCGCGCTGGTGCTGGCGGGGGCGCTCACGGGCGAGCAGCGGGCGCACCACGAGCTGCTCCACGGGGTGCGGCTGTGGGTGGGCCGCGACGCGGCGACGGCGCTGGGATCGATGCTCGACAACGTGCGCCACAGCCAGTCGGGCTCGGAGGTGACGGTGCTGAGCGTGGTGGTGATCGCGTGGGGCGCGACGCGGCTGTTCAGCCACCTGCAGCGGGCGCTCGACCACCTGTGGGGCGTGCGGCTGCGGCACGACGTGGTGCTGCGCCGCAGCGCGATGCGGCAGGCGCGCCGGCGGCTGGTGTCCTTCAGCCTGGTGCTGGTGTGCAGCGTGGGCTTGTTGACCTCGGTGGTGCTGCGCACGGCGATCGTGGCGACGGGCCACCTCTTCGGGATGAGCGCGCGGCTGCACTGGCGGGTCTTCGACCACGTGCTGTCCTTCGGCGTGGTGACGCTGCTCTTCGGGCTGATCTTCCGGGTGCTGCCCTCGGTGCGCATCCGGTGGCGGCAGGCCGCCGAGGGCGCGCTGGTGACCTCGGGGCTCTTCACGGTGGGCCGCCTCGCGGTGGCCGCGTGGCTGGGGCGCAAGTCGCTCGACTCGACCTTCGGCGCCGCCGGCAGCGTCGTGCTGCTCATGCTCTGGACCTACTACTCCGCGCAGATCTTCTTCCTGGGCGCGTCGTTCATCGCGGCGCGGGCGCGCCACCGGGGCGAACCCCTGCTGCCCGCCGACGACGCCGTCGCGATGGGCGAGCTCGGGTGACCTCACCCGCGCTGCCGTCGGCGCAGAGGTCCTCCGGGCCGCGGCCCGCGAACATCGCGTAGAACATCCGCAGCGACGGGGCGTCGACGCAGCTCGCCTCGTACACGGCGCCCCAGGCCGAGGCCGCGACGGGCGTCTCGATGAGGTTGTCGTTGGTGATCACCACCCGCACCCGCGCGGGCGACGCGTCGACCGGGCCGCACGCCGGGTCGCCCGGAAAGCTCGCCGCGGCCTGCACGAGGGCGTCGCGGGTCTCGGCGCAGGTTCCGCTGGGGCAGCGGTAGAGCATCGCGACGCCGCCGTGTTCGAGGTTGTGCACCCAGTTGCCGCGCGGGAGGTCGGGCCACGCGCCCCAGCGCGCCCACACGCCGTAGTGGTTGCCCGACGACGGCGGGTTGGTCAGCCACGGAATGGGGCCGGCGCTCGGGTCGACGTGCACGCCCGCGATGGCGGCGACGCGGCGCGCGCGGGCGCCGCAGGTGCCGTCGCCGAGCGGCATCCACGGGAGCGGACCGACCGCGGCGTCGGTCGACGCGTCGCTGGGGTTGGAAGACTCGCCGCAGCCGGCGAGGAGGAGGACCATGAAGACGGAAGGAAGTCGCACGATGCGGGCGAATCTAGCAGCGGGCGGGAGGCAGGGTCACGGATGCAGCGAGATGCCGAGGGCGCCGGTGATGCCCGTCGCGTCGTCGTTGGAGGCCAGCATCTGGACGTAGGCGGCGCGCAGCTCGATGTCGAGGAAGGGCGCCGTGTGGAAGACGAGTCCGCCGCCGAGCTGGAGCACGGCGCCGCTGTCCCATGCGTCGCCGGGGGTGCGCTGGTAGCCGAGGCTGGCGAAGCCCATCGGGTCGACGCTGGTGCCCGGGATGCCGGGGCGAAACGCGAGCAGGCCGCCGACGGAGTAGCCGCTGGTCGCCTGGTCGAGCGAGTTGAGCGCCGCACCGTACGCGCCGATGTGAAACCAGGGGACGAGCGACACCGTCCCTTCGGCGCGCAGCGAGAGCGAGGTGGGCGCGTGGTTCATGTAGTCGACGCCGACGAAGGCGCTGCCCCGCACCTGCGCCCCCGCCGTAGCCGGAACCGCCAGGGCCATCAACGCGGCCATCGCCGCCGCACCCAGGAGAGCTGGAGTCTTCATGGCAATCACCTCTTGTTGGTTCAGGTGTCACCACAGCACTACGCGTGCCCGCGGCTCGAATCGCCGCATTGTTCGGGTTCCGCGGGGTATCCCGCGCGGCGCGTGACGCCGCGTTCACGGGCGGGTGTGGTCGGGATGTAGGGGGGCGGCCGTTCCCTCTGTGGCGCGATGGCACTATGACCGCTCGCATGACGGTCTCTGCGATCTTCGATGAGTCGAAGTGGCGTCCGGTCGAGGGCTTCGCCTTCGAGGACATCACCTACCACCGCGCGCTCGACGTGGGCTGCGTGCGGGTTGCGTTCAACCGCCCCGAGGTGCGCAACGCGTTTCGCCCGCGCACGGTCGACGAGCTCTACCTGGCGCTCGACCACGCCCGCCAGTGGAGCGACGTGGGCTGCGTGCTCCTCACCGGCAACGGCCCCTCGCCCAAGGACGGCGGCTGGGCCTTCTGCTCGGGCGGCGACCAGCGCATCCGCGGCAAGGACGGCTACAAGTACGAGGGCGACGAGGGCAAGGTCGACCCGGCGCGCCTGGGGCGGCTGCACATCCTGGAGGTGCAGCGGCTCATCCGCTTCATGCCGAAGGTGGTGATCGCGGTGGTGCCGGGCTGGGCGGCGGGCGGCGGGCACAGCCTGCACGTGGTGGCCGACCTTACGCTGGCGAGTAAAGAGCACGCGCGCTTCAAGCAGACCGACGCCGACGTGGCGAGCTTCGACGGGGGCTACGGGTCGGCCTACCTCGCGAAGATGGTGGGGCAGAAGCGGGCGCGGGAGATCTTCTTCCTGGGCCGCGAGTACACGGCCGACGAGGCGGCGGCGATGGGCATGGTGAACAAGAGCGTGCCCCACGCCGAGCTCGAGGCGGAGGCGCTGCAGTGGGCGCGCGAGATCTGCGCGAAGAGCCCGACGGCGCAGCGGATGCTGAAGTACGCGTTCAACCTGACCGACGACGGGATGGTCGGGCAGCAGCTCTTCGCGGGCGAGGCGACGCGGTTGGCGTACGGAAGCGAGGAGGCTAAGGAGGGGAGGGACGCCTTCCTGGAGAAGCGCCCGCAGGACTACAAGAAGTTCCCCTGGCAGTATTGACGCACTACTGCGGCGCCGCCGGCGGCAGGCAGTAGCGCACGCCCGCCAGCGTCGTCGACGCCGTGCAGGTCCACCCCGTGCGGCAGTCGGGGAGCCCCGCTCCGCAGGCCGCCGTCGCAAACAGTTTCACCTCCGGGTCGATGACCACCGAGGTCGGCGTGAAGCCCGCCGCCACCGTCGCCGTCGTCTCGCGCCCCGTCACCGCCACCGTCACCCGCTGGCTCATCGATCCATTGCGGAGTTCCAACTCCAATGGATAGGAGAAGCCGGCCGTCGGGCCGACGGTCTGCACCTGGCGCACCGTCACGGCGACCATGCCGGGCGTCGCCGCCGCCGTGGTCACCGTCATCACCGGGTGGAAGACCCCGTACACCCATTGGTCGAAGAAGCCGCGCAGGTCGCGCTGCGTGGCCGCTTCGAGCTCCGTGCGCAGCGCCTCGGTGCCCGCCGCGCCGTACGCGTGGCGGTCGAACCACCCGCGCAGGAAGGTCGTCAGCGCCTCGCGCCCGACCACGGCCTCCAGCATGCGCAGCGTGAAGGCGCCGTGCTTGTACACGATGAGCGTGAACATCCGCAGCGGGTCGGCCTCCGGGTCGGCCGGGCGTAGCGCTAGGAGCGCAGTGTCGCGCATCGCGTGCTCGGTGGTGAGCCCCTGGCGCAGCACGTCCTGCCACTGGGCGAGACCGCCCGCCGCGCCGTCGTGCGACTCGATGTAGCGCCCGGTGAGGTAGTCGCTGAAGCCCTCGGAGAGCCAGAGGTCGTTCCAGGTGGCGATGCGCACCAGGTTGCCCGACCAGTGGTGCGCCAGCTCGTGGATCGCCACGTTTCGCGCCACCCGCGGCCGCGTGAACATGGTCTCTTCCATGCTCACCACCGTCGCGTGCTCCATGCCCCCGCCGATGGCCGGCTCTTGCAGGAAGGCCATCGCCCCCCATCGATACGCCCCGAAGGTATCGGTATAGAAATTCATCGTCTCATGGATGTCGGCATAGGCGGCGTTGGCCTGCGCCATCATCGATGAATAGTCGTAGTGGTGAATCACCACCCCGTTGGCGGCGGCCGGGGTCTCCTGATCGACCCACTGGTCGTAGGCGCCGACGTGGAGGTCGTAGATGGGCATCGGCGTGAGCGCCTCGTACTCCCAGGTGCGCGTCTCGTCGCCGTTGTCGGTCACGCCCACGCGGCGGCCGTTCGACACCACCGTGAGCGCCGCCGGGAAGGTGAGCCGCGTCGCGATCATCGCCCCGTCGCGCGGGTGGTCGCGCACCGGCAGCCACCGGCGCGTGCGCCCCGGCCAGTCGAGCGACATGAACACCCGGCGGCCCTCGCGGTTGCGCTGCACCGCCATCAGCCCGCCGTTGGTGTTGAAGCCCGCGGCGCCGGTGCGCCCTTGCAGGAAGACGCCGTGATAGCGAATCGAGACGACGAAGCCGGCGCCGTCGGCGACGGGTTGCGGCAAGGCGACGTCGAGACGATCGCCGGTGCGGGTGTGCGTGGTGGCCGCGCCGTCGACGGAGACCTCGTCGACCTCGTTGCCTTCGAGGTCGAGCGCGACGGAGGTGAGCGCGCGCGTGGCGAGGAAGGTCGCGCGCAGCGTGGCGCGGAAGGCCTCGGCGCCGGGCGTGGCGTCGGTGACGGCGAGGTCGAGCTCGTAGCCGATGGCGTCGACGTCGGGCATCGCACGGTCGGGTTCGCCCAGCGGCCGACCGCGGAAGGAGAGGCCCGCGGGCGCGTCGGCGGCCGCGTCGGCGGCGTCGGCGGGGGCCGCGTCGACGGTGGGCGCGGGCACGGGCGACGCGGTCTTGCAGGCGGCGAGCGCGAGGGCGAGCAGGGCGACACGGGGCAGCGCGGTGGTCACGGGCGCAGCATCGCCGCGGAGGGGTGCGCCGGTCCAGCGGGCGCGCGGGACGGTTGCAGTCGTGGCGGGGCGGGCCGCAGTCTACGCGGATGCGCTCCACCGCCCTCCTGCTGACCGGCGCGTCGGCCCTGCTCTCGTGCGCCAGCTCGATCAGCGCCACGGCCACCACGGCCGTCGACGGCGGTAGCACCACCCCGACCGACGACGGCAGCACCCCGACCGACACCGACGTGGTCACCGTCCCCGTGACCGTCGACTCCCTGGCGGACGGGTACACGCGCGCCGAGTGCGCGGCGATCCTCGCGTGCCCCTTTCCGGGCTTCGATACCCAGCAGTACGGCGACCTGGCGACCTGCGTCGAGCGCTTTCTACCCTTCAATCGGATCGATCTCGAAGGCACGCTCGCGTCCATTCGGGCGGGGCGCATTCTCCTCGACGGCGCGGCCATGCGGCGCTGCCTCGATCGGCTGTCGACCGCCTGCCTCCTCGTCGACGTCGACCTCGACGCGCGCTGCCCCGGTGCGCTGACGGGCACCCTCGCCGCCGACGCCGGGTGCTGGCTCAGCCTCGAGTGCGCCCCCGGGCTGTACTGCGAGCACGGCACGAGGCCGCGCAGCTGCCCGGGAACCTGCCAGCCCCGGCGCCCCGCGGGCGCCCTGTGCACCAGTTCAAGCCAGTGCGAGCGCTCCGCGGGGCACGTCCCCGTCTGCACCCGAACCTGCGTCGACGGCACCTTCGGGCCCGACGCCGCGGAGGGCGAGTCGTGCGGCCGCGTCCCGGTCCAGGGCGGCGGCGTCCGCCTCGTGGCCTGCGCGGGCCACGACCTCTTCTGCACCGACGACCTCGTCGGCCCCGGGACGTGCCGGCGCGTCCGCAGGGAGGGCGAACGCTGCGAGCCCGTTGACGCCTGCGCGACCGGCCTCGCCTGCCGCGCGTCGCCCGGCACGACCGCGACCGCCTGCCGCCGCGTCACCCTCGTCGACGCCCCGGGCGGCGCGTGCGACGCCGAGGGCGCGGTGGGCCTCTGCAACGCCATGCTCAACCTGACCTGCGTGTCGGGCGCGTGCCGGCGCGACGGCGACGGGTCGGTCGACTCGCCCTGCCGAACCAGCGATCTCTGGCCCTGCCAGCCGGGGCTCTACTGCGCGGAGGCCACCTCGACCTGCCAGCCCCGCCTCGCGCCCGGCGCCGCGTGCACCTACAGCGCCGACTGCCGCTCCAACGAGTGCAGCCAGGATGCGCCCCGCCGCTGCCTCGAGCGCGTTTGCAACTGACCCGCCGCCCGTTGCGCCGCCGCCCGCGCCGCGCGTAGAACCCGCCCCATGAGCTCCCCCTGGACCACCGACCGGATTCCCGACCAGAGCGGTCGCGTCATCGTCATCACCGGCGCCAACTCGGGCATCGGCCTCGAGGCCGCCAAGGTGCTCGTCGCGAAGGGCGCCCACGTGGTGCTCGCGTGCCGCAACCCCGCCAAGGCCGCCGACGCCGAGGCCGCCCTGCGCGCCGAGACCCCGAAGGCCTCGGTCGAGGTCATGGAGCTCGACGTGTCGCGCCTCGCCAGCGTGCGCGCCTTCGCCGAGGCCTTCCCGAAGCGCCACGCGAAGCTCGACGTGCTCGTCAACAACGCCGGCGTGATGGCCCTGCCGCCCACGCGCACCGAGGACGGCTTCGACATCCAGATGGCCACCAACCACTTCGGCCACTTCGCGCTCACGGGCCTGCTGCTCGAGACGCTGAAGTCGTCGGCCCCGGCGCGCGTGGTCAACGTCAGCAGCGGCATGCACCGCGTCGGCGGCGACCGCTTCGAGGCCATGATGGCCGGCAAGACCTTCAACCCGTGGATCGTCTACGGCCAGAGCAAGCTCGCCAACGTGCTCTTCTCCAACGAGCTCGACCGCCGCACGCAGGCCAAGGGCCTCGACCTGCGCGCGCTCACCTGCCACCCCGGCTTCGCCGCGACCAACCTCCAGGGAACCTCCGCCGCCGCGGGCGCCGCCACCGGCTACAGCGAGGGGAGCGCGGCCTTCCTCAACCGCCTCTTCGCGCAGCCCGCCGCCGCGGGCGCGTGGCCGACGCTCATGGCCGCCACCGATCCCGACGCGCGCGGCGGCGACTACATCGGCCCCGGGGGCATCACCGAGTCGGCGGGCCCGCCGGTGCGCGCGAAGGCCTCCCGCGCCGCGCGCGACCCCGACCTCGCGCGGCGGCTGTGGGAGATCTCGGTCAAGGCGACGGGCGTCGATTACGCGGGCTTGTAAGATGCGGGGGCGGAGGGCCGCCGCCTCCGCCCCGCCATCACCACCGCGCCCGC